>JAFADB010000298.1 GCA_023425225.1 Pseudomonadota bacterium | reverse complement strand
TGCTCGATGCGTCGTGGAAGACGCTGCGCCCCGGCGGTGTGCTGCTGTACTCCACCTGCTCGCTGCTCGGGCGCGAGAACGCCGGCCAGATCGAGGCGTTCCTGGCGCGCACCGGCGATGCACGCGCCGAAGCCCTGGACGAAAGCCTGGGTCATGCCAGCGGTGCCGGCCGCCAGCGGCTGCCGGGTGAACAGGACTGTGACGGCTTCTTCTACGCACGCCTGCGCAGACAGGCCTGACCGCTACCATCGCCGACGATGCTGAATACACGTTCCTCCCGCGAATTCTGGCTGCTGGCCATCACCGCCGTGCTGGTGATCGGCGCCGGCCTGGGGCTGCGCGATCCCTGGCCCTCGGACGAGCCGCGCTTCGCGCTGGTGGCCAAGCAGATGGTCGAGAGCGGCGACTGGCTGTTCCCGCACCGTGGCATCGAGCTGTACTCGGACAAGCCGCCGATGCTGATGTGGCTGCAGGCCGCGTTCTACACGATCTTCGGCAACTGGCGGGTGGCCTTCCTGCTGCCTTCGCTGCTGGCGGCGCTGGGCACGCTGGCCTGCGTCTACGACCTGGGACGGCGGCTGTGGACGCGCCGGGTCGGCTTGTACGCGGCGTGGACGCTGCTGTTCGCGCTGCAGTTCACCTTCCAGGCCAAGAAGGCGCAGATCGACCCGCTGGTGGTGTTCTGGATCACCCTGGCCAACTACGGCCTGCTGCGGCACCTGCTGCAGGGGCCGCGCTGGGGCTGGTGGACGCTGGGCTGGTTCGCCGCCGGGCTGGGGGTGATCACCAAGGGCGTGGGTGTGATCGCGTTGCTGATGCTGGTGCCGGCCGGCATCGCCGCCGCGCGCGGCTGGCCGGGCGTGCGCGTGCATGTGCGCGATGCGCGCTTCTGGCTGGGGCCGCTGGCGTTCCTGCTGGCGATCTGCGTCTGGCTGGTGCCGGTGCTGGCGGTGGGGCTGTCGGCAGACAATCCCGAATACCGCGCCTACCTGGACGACATCCTGTTCCGGCAGACCGGCAAACGCTACGCGCAGTCCTGGGACCATCCGCAGCCGCCCTGGTACCACCTCGAGACGATGCTGACGATGTGGCTGCCGGCGGTGCTGGCGCTGCCGTGGGCGATCGCCCCATGGTGGCGGCGCCTGCGGCTGCGGCACGATCCACGCTACCTGCTGCCGCTGGCGTGGTGGCTGCTGGTGGTGGTGTTCTTCACCATTCCCAGCGGCAAGCGTGACGTCTACATCCTGCCGGCGCTGCCGATGTTCTGCCTGGCGCTGGCGCCGCTGCTGCCGGGACTGTTGCGCCGGCGTGGCGTGCGCCTGGTTGTTCTTGCTTTCGCCGCGCTGCTGACCCTGGTGTTCCTCGGCGCCGGCGTGGCGATGCTGCTGGGCACGCCCGGGTTCGAGCATCGGTTGATGGAGAGCCGGGGCATCGATCGCGACGTCACCGGACCGCTGGCCTGGGTGCTGGCGGCGGTGGGAACCTGGGGCGTGGCCAGCCTGCTGGCCTGGGGCCGTCGCTGGCCCGAGCGCGCGATGTGTTCGGTGCTGGGGGCGTTCTGGGTCCTGTACGGGCTGGTCGGCTATCCGCTGCTCAACGATTCGGGCTCGGCGCGCGGGCTGATGGAAGCGGTCGGCCGGCGCATTGGCCCGCAGGCCGAACTCGGCCTGGTCGCCTGGAAGGAGCAGAACCTGCTGATGGCCGACCGGCCGGTGGCGGACTTCGGGTTCAAGCTGCCGTGGGAGCAGCAGCTGCAGCGGGGCGTGGCCTGGCAGGCGCAGCGGCCGGCGCAACGCTGGCTGCTGGTGCAGGAGCCGATGATGCTGTCGTGCATCGACCGCGACGCCAGCGAAATGATGGGCGTGTCCAACCGCCGGCGCTGGTGGCTGGTGCCGGCCGACGCCGTGCATGGAGGCTGCGCGATGTCGGCCAGCGACAGGCTCATCGAGCACAAGGCGCAGGCCGATGCCGAAGCGGAGTGATGCTTCCTCGGGTGGCCGGTACTCGCGGTGGATGGACATCCGGCCGGGAGTTGCGGGCTGTCGCTCCCGGGCGGTCCTATGGGAGCGGGCCGTTGTCCATACGCTGACCGCACACCCGTGGACTGCGACAATCAGCGCGCGTGTGGGAGTGCCGGCAAGGGCGGTGGGTTCGGGCACGTTGTCGCCAGTGGCCACCGGACGCCGCATCCAGCGGCCGTGGTTGGGCTTGCATTAGGGCATCGCATCCGAGAATCCGCGCCATGTCGTCCCAGTCGATACCCGAAGAAGAAGCCTTTTCCGACCCGCAGCCGGTGCGCCCGTGGCTCCGTGGCTTGGCGACGGCGGCGGTATTCCTGCTGGGGCTGTGTGCCGTCAGCCTGCCCAGCGGCGTACTGCCTTTCGGCGTGCTGCTGCTGGTCACCAGCGTGCTCGGTGCCGGATACCTGCGTCGCGGCATCGGGCATACGCATGGGGTGCTGGCCTGGACCACCTGGCTGGCGCTGGCCATCATCGCCCTGGCGCTGATCTCGGCGGCCTGGTGGGGGCTGGAGTTGCGCGACATCGAGAAGCGCTCGCGCTTCCTGGCGCTGCCGTGGACCGTGCTGTGGGCCTATGCGTTGATGCCGGAGCGGCGCTGGCTGTGGCGGGGCGCGGTGGCCGGGATATGGGCCGCGCTGGTACTGGCGATCGTGCAGGTCACGATGGGCATGCCACGGGCCGAAGGCTGGAACAACGCCATCGTGTTCGCCGACGTGGCGCTCGGGCTGCTGGTGATCGTGCTGCTCGAAGCCGGCACGGCACGATGGATCCGCGGCTGGACCCTGGCGGCCGCTGCAGGCGTGTTCGTGCTCAGCGGCAGCCGCGGGGTGATGCTGGGCCTGGTCGCCCTGCTGCTGGTGGTGGTGTGGACCGCGCACTGGCGGACGTTGGCCACGCGGTTGCTGCTGCTCGCGCTGCTGGGGGCCGCAGTGGTCACCGCGGTGATCAGCATTCCCGAGCTCGCCCGCCAGGCGCGCGTCGTGGAACTGCAGCAGGACGTGGCCAGGTTGCAGAGCGGTGACGAGAATTCGTCCACCGGCGCGCGCCTGGAGCGGCTGCATGTGGCGTGGGCCACGCTGCGCGAGCACCCCTTGGTCGGTGTCGGTGTCGGCCGGTTCGATGTGGGTATGCGGCGGCTGCCCGAATGCGCGGATGGCACGCTGGAGCGTTGCAACCTGGGGCACGCGCACAACGACCTGGCCGAGTGGGGCGCGACCCAGGGGATACCCGGTGCGCTGCTGCTGATCCTGGTCTATGCGCTGCCGCTTTGCTGGTTCGTGCGCCTGTACCGGCGCAGCGGCCGGCGCGAGTTCCGCGGGCCGGCCGCCACGGGGATCGTGTTGGTCGTGGTGTTCGCGCTGTGCGGACTCACGCAGTCGATGTTCGCCCATCAACTGGCGGCCAGCTTCTACTGCGTCGTGGTCGGCATCCTGGCCGGGTTGGCGCTGCGCGAGGCGCGTTGGAATTCCGCCGACCGGCTTCCTCCTCCGGTGCCGTGACTCGATAGCGGTACTCGCGATAGCGGTACTGTTGCCGCGTTCAGCGGCTTGCGTCGTTCCGCGGTGGATCGGCCACCGGCTGGCCGTGCTGCAGCAGCCACAGCATGATGGACTTCTGCCGCACGTAGTTGGCGCGCACGTAGGCGTAGACCAGTCCGCGCCAGCCGTCGAGAAATCCGAGGCGGAACACGTAGCCGCGCCAGAAGCGCCATGCCGGTGCCAGCACCAGCTTGCTCCATGAGGCCCGCTTGCCGCGGGCGAATTCGTGCTCGGCCATCATCTTCGCGTAGTTCTGGGTCTTGGCCAGTTGCTGTTCCAGCGAACGGTACGGGTAGTGCAGCAGGTCGCCGCGCAGGGTCGACACCGGACCGTCGACGCTGGCCGACTCGTGGATCTCGCGCGTGCCGCGCCAGCCGCCGCGGCGGCGGTCGAACAGGCGCATCACCCGGTCCGGATAGGCGTTGCCGTGGCGCAGGAAGCGGCCGAAGTAGTTCGACAGCCGGGCGAAGCGATAGCCGGCCGCCGCGGCGAAACCGCCGTCGCGCGCCTGCAGGATCGACGCGCGCAGCGTCTCGTCCACGCGCTCGTCGGCATCCAGGCACAGCACCCAGTCGTGCGCGGCCTGGGCCACGCAGAACGCCTTCTGGCTGCGGAAACCGTCGAACGGGCGCCGCAGCACGCGCGCGCCGGCGGCCTGCGCGATGGCGGCGGTGTCGTCGGTCGAGCCCGAATCGACCACCACGATCTCGTCGCAGAAGGCCAGCGAGGCCAGACAGTCGCCGATGCGGTCGGCTTCGTTGAACGCGATAATGCAGGCCGAGATGCGAGGCCGCTCGCCGCGGGCGGTCGTGGAAGATGGAGTGTCGATGGCCGAGTACCTGCTGTTCGCGACGGAGCGCTATGCGCTGCCTATTCTGGCGCCTCTGGCGCAGGCGTTGCACGCGTCCGGGCAATCGGTGGCGGCATGGTTCGAGGGCGGCGCGGCCGGCGCCGAACTGGAGGGCGTGCGCGGCGTGGGCCTGCGCGAGGCGCTGGCGCTGCGTCCGCGCGCGGTGTTCAGCGCCGCCAACTGGGTGCCGCCGTTCGTGTCCGGCGCTAAGGTGCAGCTGTTCCACGGCTTCAACGTGCAGAAGCGCGAGGACAACCGCGGCCACTTCCGCGTGCGTGGGCTGTTCGATCTTTACTGCACCCAGGGGCCGGCGACGACCGGGCCGTTCCGCGAACTGGCCGCGCGCGAGGGCCACTTCGCCGTGGCCGAGACCGGCTGGCCCAAGCTCGATCCGCTGTTCCGCGACGATGGCGGCCGCAGCGCGGCGTTGCGCGTGCCGGCCGCCGGCCGCCCGGTGATCCTGTTCGGCTCCACCTTCACCGAGCGCCTGAGCGCGGCGCCCTGGCTGTACGAACGGATCGCCGCCGACATCGCCCGCGGCGAGCGCTACTGGCTGCTGACCCTGCATCCCAAGTGCGCGCCTGAACTGTTCGATCGCTACCGTGCGCTGGCCGGCGCCAACGCGCGTTTCGTCGAGCCCGAGCAGGTGATGGCGGCGCAGCGCGCGGCCGACGTGCTGGTCTCGGACACGTCGTCGATCGTGTCCGAGTTCGTGGCCCAGCACAAACCGGTGGTGACCTTCCGCAACCGCGTGCCGCAGCCGCACATGATCGACTTCGCCGATCCGGAGCAGTTGCCGGCGATGCTGGCGCGCGCGCTGGCGCCGGAGCCTGCGCTGATGGCCGAGATCGTGCGCTACGCCGACTGGATCCATCCGTACCGCGATGGCCAGTCCTCCGAGCGCGTGATCACCGCCACCGAGGACTTCATCGACGGCGAGATGGGGCGGCTGCGGCGCAAGCCGCTGGGCGCGCTGTGGCGAGGGCTGCAGATCCGTCGCGAGCTGGGTTACTGGGGGCCGGCGCAACGCTGAGGTGGCGGCCGGTGCGTGGCTACCAGTGCAGCCGGCGCTTCGCCATCGCGGTGATCAGTCGCTGCTGGATGGCCTGCGCCTCGTCCTCGGCGACGAAGCGCAGCCGCAGTGGCGGTGCCCCGACAGTGGCGCCTGCGGTATCCAGCCACAGCGTGGCGGTGCCGAGCAGCCGGTCCAGCGGTGAGCGCACCAGTTGCAGCGCCTGCAGCTTGTCCAGCTCGGCGAAGCGCCACCAGCGGTTCCACCAGCCGCCGCGCACGGCGATCAGGCGTGCGTCCAGCGCATAACCCATGCGTGCGACCTGCCGGCGCGCCTTGAATGCCGACCAGGGCAGCCACAGCAACGGCAGCAGCCCCCATGCGTCGTAGCGCCAGTACAGCAGCGCGACCAGCGGCGGCAGCAGCACCAGCGTGGGCAGGCACAGCCGCCACCAGTGCCCGCGCGCCACGCCGCGCCAGTCGCGCGGTGGCCAGTGTGCCGCCGGCAGCAGCTCGTTGACGAGCCGGTCGCAGGCCGCCGGCGTGGCCACCGGCGCCAGTTCCTTCAATGCGCGGCCGCTCTCGCCCTGCGCCTCGATCACGGCGGTGTCGATGCGCAGGCGCCGGCGCCGCAGCAGCCGGTGCATCACGCCTTCCTGCAGCGTCCAGGCCTGGATGCGCCGCTGTGCCACGCTGGTGCGCAGGCGCGCCAGCAGGCCGCGCTCGACCGTCAGCCGCTGCTCGGACAGGCGCAGGGTGAAGCCGTAGTACTGCAGCAGCGCCAGCACCACCGAAAGCGCCCGCAGGGCCAGCAACGCGAGCACGGCCATGGCTACGGCCGCCGCCACGGCAACCGCCGTGCCCGCGTGCAGGTGGCTGGCGTAGCCGAACAGGCGTTGCAGGTAGTCCTGCATGTAGTCCGATGCCATCCCGCGCGGAAACATCTGGTACAGCGCGCCGAACGCGGCGGCCACCACCACCATGCCGCGGTTGGAGATCAGCCCCAGCCGGATCACCTCGGGCAGCGGCAATGCCAGCAGGACCTCGGCCGGCGGCGCGCTGTCTGCTTGCTCGGCCGTGGGGCCGCGTTGCCTGACCTGGCGTTCCAGCGCCAGTGCCTCGTCCAGCCGCAGCACCCGCATCTGCGCCTCGGGCCTGGTGCCGCCGGCCGATTCCAGCCGGACCTCGGCCACGCCGAACAGTCGGTGCAGCGGCGACTGGTGCACGACCACGTTGTGGATGCGGGCGAACGGGATCTCGCGCACGCTGCGCTGCAGCCAGCCGCTGCGCACGGTCAACCCGTCGTTGCCGATGCGGTAGCGGTAGGTGAGGTACTGCAGCAGCGAAACCGCGACCAGCACCGCCACCGCCACCAGCGGCACGATCTGGTCGGCCAGCTCGCCGCGATCGCCGCGGCTGCCGAAGATCACCAGCGCCACCAGCGGCACGAGGAACTGCCGCAGTTGCTGCAGCAGCACGAACAGCCACGACCAGGGATGCAGGCGCTTGTCCGGCATGGCCGGTGCGGTCGCAGGAGGCGTCACAGCGCGTCGTCGTCCTGGTCCAGCTGGCGGGCGAGGCGGTCGCGCAGGCGCTCGGCATCGGCATCGTCCAGCCCGGCGATGGACACCGTGTTGAGGCGGGTACCGGCGGTGTGCACCACCAGTGTCGCCAGCCCCGCGGCGCGTTCCAGCGGGCCGCGACGCAGGTCCAGGTGCTGCACCCGCGAGAGCGGGACCCGCGTCTCGGTCTGCCACCAGTGCCCGCGCTTGAGCGCCAGGCCATCCCGGTCAAGCCGCCAGCGGGTCCGGCGATGACGCTTGACCGCCAGCCACGCGCCGGCGGCGGCGCCGAGCAGCGCGAAAGGGGGAGCCGCCAGCCAGGGCGAGACGAGGCCGGTGGTCATGGCGACCAGGATGGCGGTGGCCGCGACGGGTGGCAGCATCGCCGCTGCGCCTCCCAGCGCCGCGAGCCAGGCGCCGCGGCGCGGCAGCGGTTGCCAGCCAGTTTCGGCAGCGGAGGCAGGCGCAGGCGCGGAAGGAATCTCGGCGTCGGTCACGGGACTTGCTCCAGACGGAAAGGATGGCGCGCACGACGCAACCGGTGCCGGAGAGGCGGCACACGGGAGTTTAGGGCGTGTCGCCGAGTTCCGGGTATCGCGCTGTTGCTGCGCGTGCCTGGGCTGAGGTGGTCGTCGTGTCGTCAGTTGCGACCGGGTTTTGCCGGCATCCTTTCCCGGTCCGAAGGCTTGGCAGGCCGCAGCACTCCTAGCGCCGCCGCATGGAGCGGCCGGCCCGCTCCATGCCTGTTGTCAGTGTGAGAGGCGACGATCTTCCAAGACCCGGAGGGCGCCGCCCATGGATGGGCGGCGTTTTCCGACCGAGCCACGGAGGGCGAGTCGGAAAATCCCGATAACCCCTCAGACGTAGGCTCTTGACTTTGCAGGGAAAGCGTTTTTCTTTGGTTCCGTTTCTTTTGGCGCTTTCCAAAAGAAATGAACCCGGCCGCGACAGTGGGCGGAAGCCTCTGCTTCTCGCTTGCCGATTTCCCCGACGATGCATCCGCAAGATCCGTGCTCGCCGAGGCAGGCCCTGTCGAGGTGAGCACGGCGGCCACGCAGAGCCTCTCCCGTGCAGGCCGGGAGATTGCTCAGCGGGTGGAGGCGTGGATCAGCGCGTCCACGTCCAGCAGGTGCCCGGCGCGGGCGGCCTTGGTGCGCAGGTACTGCTCGTTCTCGTGGGTGATGCGGCCGGTGACCGGGATGCGTTCGACCACGTCGATGCCGGCCGCGCGCAGACGCTCGGCCTTGGCCGGGTTGTTGGTCAGTAGCCGCACCTTGGAGATGCCCAGCCCGTGCAGCATCGCCACCGCGCTGCCGTAGCGGCGCTCGTCGGGGCCGAAGCCGAGCTGGGCGTCGGCATCGATGGTGTCCAGGCCATCGTGCTGGTAGCCGTAGGCGCGCATCTTGGCGGCGATGCCGGTGCCGCGACCTTCCTGGTCCAGGTACAGCAGCACGCCGCCGCCCAGGTCCTTCAGCATCGCCAGCGCGCGTCGCAGCTGGTCGCCGCAGTCGCACTTGAGCGAGCCGAACAGGTCGCCGGTCAGGCACGAGGAATGCACGCGCACCGGCACCGGCTGCGACAGGTCGGGATGGCCGACGACCACCGCCACCTGGTCGCGCTGCGCCACGCCGCCGCGGAACACCACGAACTGGCTCATGCCGGCATCGCGCAGCGGCACCGGCGCGCGCGCCACCAGCTCGTAGCCGTGCGCGGCGTGGGCGGCGCCCTGCTGCAGGTCCTGCAGCGACAATCGGCCGCAGCCCTCGAACGCGGACGCATCGGCCGACACGTCCACCGCCAGCATCGCCGGCAGCAGCAGCCCCAGCCGCGCGACCTCGACCGCGGCCGCATCCAGCGCGTCGCCCGCGCTCCAGTCGGCGGGAAGTTCGGCCTGGCGCAGGTAGCCCAGCGCCGCCAGGCTGTCGAAGCCGCGTTCGCCCAGCGCGATGCGCGCGCCGTGCGGCGCCTGCAGGCCCAGCACCGCGGCGCGGGTGGCGGTCAGGAACAGGTAGTGGCGGTGGCCGGCCGCCTGCGCATAGGCCGCGTACGACTGCTCGGTGCTGCTGTCCAGCGCCATCACCGCACGACGCGCGCCATGGCCGTCGTCGATCATCACCGGGCGACCGGCACGCAGCTCGGAGGCCGCGCGTTCGCAGCGGATGGCCGAAGGATCGCCGAAGCTGGGCGTGGAAGGAGCGGAAGGCAATGACATGGTGGATTTTCAGATGGGGGAGACGGAGCGCGATTCAACGGCCGCCGTGGCCGCCGCCCCGGGGCTACCGCTCATGAAGGCCATCCATTGTCGGTGGTTTTGCCGCGCAGGGCCAAAAACCGGTGGTGCGGCGGGCCGGGACGATGCGTTGCAGGCGCGGTCGCCTTGCGCCGCTCAATGCGGATGTCGCGCCGTGGCGTAGGGGTCGTGCTCGCCGCTGCCCGGCGGGCGCAGGGTGTAGCGCTTGTAGGTCCACTGGTACTGCGCCGGATCGCGGCGGGCGATGCGCTCGATCCCGGCGTTGAGCGCGGCCACGCCGACCTGCGGGTCCGGATCGGCGATCGCCGCCGGCGCCGGCTCCACGTGCAGCGCGAACTCCATGTCCGGGCCGATACGTTCGCACCAGGCGTACAGCACCGTCGCCCCGGTGCGCTCGGCCAGCCGGTTGACCAGGGTCATGGTCAGCGCCTGGATGCCGAAGAACGGCGCGAACACGCCATCGCCGGCCTTGGGCTGCTGGTCCGGCAGGATGCCCACCGCACCGCCGTCCTTGAGCACCTTGAACAGCTGGCGCACCGCCGGGCCCTCGGCACGGACCTGGCGGATGTTGGCGTCCGAGCCGCGCACCTTGAGCAGGAAGGCGTCGCCGACGGCCGATCGCGGCGGCTTGTAGACGATGGCGATCGGCCCGCGCTCGGCCAGCCACTGGTTGAGCAGCTCCCAGTTGCCGAAATGCGGCGCGGCCACGATCACGCCCCTGCCCGAGGCCAGCGCGGCGTCGTACAGTTCCTGGCCGTGGCGCTGCTTCAGGCAGCGCGCCAGGTTCCGCGCCGGCGGCTGCGTCCACAGCCGCAGCGTCTCCACCGCCTGGCGCGCGGTCGAGCGCAGGATCGCGCGGTGCATCAGTACCCGTTCGCTGGGCAGCAGGTCCGGGTAGGCCAGCTCCAGGTTGCGCCGCGCCACCCGGCTTTCGCGCGCGTCCAGCCGCCACCACAGCCAGGCCAGCAGGTCGGCGAAGGTCGTCAGCCACGGCCAGGGCAGGCGGGCGAACAGCGCGGCCAGGCGGTACAGGGCGCCGGCGGTGGATTCGGCTTTCATGGCAAAAGTCTAGCCGGTATAACCGCAGGCCCAGAACCAGCGACCGCGGCGGCCCCATGCTCTCCCTCATCCAGCGCGTCACCCGGGCCGACGTCAGTGTCGATGGCCAGTGCATCGGCCGCATCGGCCCGGGCCTGCTGGCGCTGGTGGCGGTGGAGCCGGACGACGACGCGGCGCAGATGCAGCGCATGGCCCAGCGGCTGCTGGGCTACCGGGTGTTCGCCGACGATGCCGGGCGCATGAACCGCTCGCTGAACGATACCGGCGGCGGCCTGCTGCTGGTCAGCCAGTTCACCCTGGCGGCCGATACCTCTTCGGGCATGCGCCCGAGCTTCACCACGGCTGCCGCGCCGGACCAGGCTGAACGCCTGTTCAACCAGCTCGTGGAGCTGTGCAGGCAGCGTCACGCCGGCGGGGTGGAAACCGGCCGTTTCGGTGCCCATATGGTTGTCAGCCTGGTCAACGACGGCCCGGTCACCTTCATTCTTCGGGCCTGAATCCGTTCGGGCGCGAAGCCGCCGACGTAACATCCGGGCGTCGGGCGGCGCGTTCCAGCTTTTTCGGGCGGGCAAATGTCCGCCCGGCGCGGTATAATGCTAGGTTCTCTTCATTACCTCTGCCGGTGGCGCGAGTACTCATGGCCAACGAACGTCCTGCCCAGCAATCCGACATCAAGCAACTGATCAGCAAGGGCCTGGAACAGGGTTACCTGACCTACGCCGAAGTCAACGACCACCTGCCCGACGACATCGTCGATCCGGAGCAGATCGAAGACATCATCGGCATGATCAACGGCATGGGCATCGACGTCCATGAAGTCGCCCCCGACGCCGAGACCCTGCTGCTCAACGACGGCAACACCGGCAACCGCGAGGTCGACGACACCGCCGCCGAGGAAGCCGCCGCCGCGCTGACCGCGCTCGACACCGAGGGTGGCCGCACCACCGACCCGGTGCGCATGTACAT
>JAFADB010000370.1 GCA_023425225.1 Pseudomonadota bacterium | reverse complement strand
GCCGTTGGCGCCGGTGATCAGCACCGGCAGTTCCGAGCGGGCGACCTGGCAGGCCAGGGTGATCGCGCGTTCGCTGGCCGGATCGGCGAAGACCGCCCCGCGCAGGTCGTAGCGGCTTTCGAGCTGGTTGCGGTTACGCAGCTCGCGCGCGCGCCGCCGTTCCAGTTCGCGGCGTGCCTCGGACAGTTCGATCAGGTTGTTGACCGTGGTCAGCAGCTTGTCGTCGTCCCAGGGCTTGGCGATGTAGTCGGCGGCGCCGGCCTTGACCAGTTCCACCGCGCTGTCCAGGTGGGTCCAGGCGGTGAGCAGGATCACCGGCAGGTCGGGATGCTGCGCGCGGATCTGCCGGAACAGCGCCTGGCCCTCCTCACCGGAGGTGGTGTCGGCGGTGAAGTTCATGTCCTGGATCACCAGGTCGAACGCCTGCTCGTCCAGCAGCGCCAGCCCGGCCTGCGGCGAGTCGGCGTGCGCGCTCTCGATGTCGTGCAGCGAGAACAGCACCTCCAGCGCGGTGGCCACGGCGGGGTTGTCGTCGATGATCAGGATCTGGGACATGGGCTTCCTGGAACGGGGCATTGCATGGGCGGTAGGGATGATCGCAGCGCGGAGGCGACGATGCACGGCGGCGTGCAGCATCGCCCTGCGCTTGCCGGTGCGGCCCCGGGCGCGGTCATGCGCTGCGCGTGGCCACTGCCGGTGGCACCGCGGCGGCGCGGCGGGCCGGGCCGAGCACGGCGAGCTGGCCCAGCGCCCACAGCAGCACTGCGCCGACCGGCAGGTACCAGATCGGCAGCCGCGGTAGCTCGTATCGGCTCATCAGCAGCTGGTTGAGTGCGTACGCCAGCAGCATGCCCAGCACGATGCCGATGCCGGCGAGCAGGAAGTTCTCGGTCTGGAAGTAGCGCAGCACCTGGCCGCGGGTGGCACCGAGCGCGCGGCGGATGCCGATCATGCGGGTGCGCTGCTGCACCCAGAAGCTGGCCAGGCCGACGATGCCCAGCGCGGTGACGATCAGCAGCGCCACGCAGACGCCGCTCAGCAGCCACACCATGACGCGATCCTGCTGGTAGTACTCGCGGCGCAGTTCGGAGAAGCTCTTGCTGTTGTCGCTCAATATGATCCGCTGCGGGCCGTTGCGCTTGAGCGTGGCGATGGCGGACGTCAGCACTTCGTCGCGGCGGCCCGGATCGGTGCGCAGCACGTAGTTGCCGCCGGTGTCGTAGGGCACGCGGATCGGCAGGATCGTCGTGTACTCGAACGCATTCGGTCCGCCCTGGTCGCTGGGGCGGATCAGGTGCTCGACGATGCCGATGATCGGCGTTGCGCCTTCGCCCAGGCCGTAGAGCGATTTGCCGATGGCGTTCTCGCCGGGAAACAGGCGCTCGGCCATGCTGCGGGTGACGATGACGCCGGGGATCGATTGATCGGCACCCGGGGCGAGCAGTGCATCCAGGCCCACGAACTCGTCCGGCGCGAAGGCTCGCCCGGCCACCAGACGCAGGCCGAAGGCATCGAGGAAATGCTCGTCGGCCATGTACTGCGTGGCCTGCAGGGTGGGACGTTGCTGGTCGGGCACGAGGCTGATGCCGCTGTTCCACGACGAGCGCACGAACGGCACCTGGTTGGTCACGGTGGCGGCCTTGACGCCGGGCAGGGCGTTGAGCTGGGCGACGTCGCTGCGGGTCAGCGCGGTGGCGTTGTCGTCGCCGCCGATGCCGGTGAGCTGCACGCGCACCATCTCGTTCTCGGCGATGCCGCTGATGCGGTTCATCTGCGCGATGCGGCCGCTGATCAGGAACATCGCGTTGCAGATGATCGCGCAGCTGAAGGCGATCTCCAGCACGATCAGCAGCGAGGCGGTCTTGTGCCGCTGCAGGGTGGAAAGGATGGGGCGGATGTCCATGCTGGCTCCGTGATGCATAGCGTCTGGAAGGCCGGTCGCGACTTGCGCCGCGCCTGCGGGGTCGTTGTCATTGCGTCTTCAGCTGCACCGCCGGGGTCACCTGCATCGCCCGCCAGGCCGGCAGCAGGCCGGCCAGCACGCTGGCGAGGATGGCCAGGGCGAAGGTGACCAGCAGCATGGGCAGGTCGAGGTGGGCCAGCTCGGCGTAGCCGGCCGGCTGTTGCCGGACCACCCACAGGCCGAGCAGCGCCAGCCCGAGCCCGGCGACACCACCGACCAGGCCGACGGTGCCGGCTTCTACCAGGCACTGCGCGAAGATGGCCAGGCGCGAGGCGCCCAGTGCCCGGCGCACGCCGATCTCGCCGCTGCGGCGCAGGAACTTGGCCAGCAGCAGGCCCACCGTGTTGAGCAGGCATACCGCCAGGAAGCCGAACGCCAGCCACATCTGCAGCACCACGTCGCTGGGTACCACGCGGTTGTAGTCCAGCCACTCCATCAGGCTGGGCAGGCGCACGTTGTTCGGGCGCTGGAAACGCCCGGCGGCGCGCTGCTGGTCCGAGTAGTTGGACAGGTACTGGCGATAGGCCGATACCTTGTCCGCGGAGTCCAGCTGCACCCAGTACTGCAGCCAGACACAGGGTGCGTTGACCTCGGTCTGGGTGGTCGAGTTGCCCCAGCAGTCCATGCTGCCGCTGCGGTCCATGTCCAGCTCGCGCGAGACCGAGAACGGCAGGAACACGTCCTCGGGCGCACCGAAGCGGCTGCTGTTCATGTCGTAGAACTTCGGCGCCGGCCGCCAGTCGTCGATGATGCCGACGATGCGGAAGTCGTTCCGGTTCAGCCGCACGCTCTTGCCGACGTTGTCGCCGCCGCCGAACAGGCGCTCGTTGAGCGAGCGGGTGATCACGGCGACGCGCTCGCGGCTCTCGTCCTCGTTGGCGCTCCAGCCGTTGCCATGCAGGAACGGGATGCCGAACATCGGGAAGATGTCGGCGCTGGTGTAGCGCGCGTCGGCGTAGAACGGATCCTGGCCGGAGCGCGACGGCGTCACCGCGACGTTGCCGCCGGTCATCAGCGCTTGGCGGTCGCCCTTCTTCTCGCGCAGCAGCGCCTCGGCATCGAAACGGGTCAGCTGGGCCGCGGGGTCTTCGCCGGGGGTATAGCCGTTCATGCTGGCCGGATCCATCTGCGGATAGAACAGCGTGTGGCTGCGGCCCGGCAACGGGTCGCCGGAGAGCACGTAGAACACCGTCAGCGTGGTCATGCTGGCGCCGATGCCCAGCGCGATCGCCAGCACCATCAGCGCGGTCAGCATCTTGTTGCGGCGGAAGCTGCGCAGGGCGAGGTTGAAGTAGTAGGCGAACATGACGGACCTCAGGCGCTGCGGGTGGCGGTTGCCGGTGGGATGGAGGCTGCCTTGCGCGCCGGGGCGAGCACCGCGAGCTGGCCGAGGGCCCACAACAGCACGGCCCCCAGCGGCAGGTAGTACAGCGGCAGGCGCGGCAGTTCGTAGCGGCTCATCAGCCACTGGTTGATGACGTAGGCCAGCAGCATGCCCAGGACGATGCCGGCACCGGCCAGCAGGAAGTTCTCGGTCTGGAAGTAACGCAGGATCTGCCGCCTGGTGGCCCCGAGCGCGCGGCGGATGCCGATCTGCTTGGTGCGCTGCTGCACCCAGAAGCTGGCCAGGCCAACGATGCCCAGCGCGGTGACCGCCAGCAGCAGTGCGCTGACCGCGATCAGCAGGCCGATCATGTCGCGGTCGCTGGCGAAGTAGTCGTTGCGGATGTCGTCGTAGGGCTGCTGGTCGAGCACCAGGCGGTTGGGGTCGATCCTCTCCAGCGCGGCGACCGCGTCCTTCAGCACCTCGGCGCGGCGCGCCGGGTCGGCGACGCGGATCAGGTAGAAGCCGCCGTTGTCGTAGTTGAGCCGGATCGGGAAGATCATCGAGTAGTTCCACTCGCCGTTGCCGTCGTTGGGGCGCGTCAGGCGCTCGACCACGCCGACGATGGTCAGCGGGATGTTGGCCATGTACACGGTCCTGCCGATGGCGGCGTTGGCGCCGCCATCCGGGAACAGCTTCCGGGCGGTGGCTTTGCTGACGATCATCGAACTGCTCATGCCGGCGGTGTCGGTGGCCTGTTCCAGCACCGAGCTGTCCCTGTACTCGTCGGCGCCGAAGTCGCGGCCGGCGATCAGCTTCAGGCCCAAGGTGTCCAGCGCGCCGGGCGTGACCAGGTACTGGGCGGCATTGAGCGTGGACACCTCCTGGTCGGGCGTATTGGACAGCGAGCTGTTCCACGAGCCGCGCTGGAACGGCACCTGGTTGACGATGACGGCGTTGGCCACGCCGGGCACGGCGCGCAGCGCTGCCAGGTCCTCGCGGCTGCGGGCATCGGCATCGGCCTGCGTGCCGACGCCGCCCAGGCGGATCTGCAGCAGTTCGTGTTCGGCGATGCCGCTGGGCCGGTGCAGGGCGTCCACGCGCTGGGCCACCAGGAACAGCGCGTTGCTCACGATCGCGCAGCTGAGCGCGATCTCGAGCACGATCAGCGCGGCGGCGGTGCGATGGCGACGCAGCGAGGAAAGGATGGGGCGGATTTCCATGGATGTCTCCGGAAGGTCTGGGCGGCTTACTGCGTCTTGAGCTGCACGGCGGGAGCGACCTGCATGGCGCGCCACGCCGGCAGCGCGCCGGCCATCAGGCTGGCGACGATCGCCAGCACGAAGGTCAGCAGCAGCATCGAGCCATCCAGGTGCGCCAGGTGCGCGTAGCCGGTGGGACGATGGCGCACCGCCAGCAGGCCCAGTTCCGCCAGGCCGAGGCCGAGCACGCCGCCGGCCAGGCCGATGGTGCCGGCCTCGACCAGGCACTGCTTGAAGATCTCCCGGCGGCGGGCGCCGAGCGCGCGGCGCACGCCGATCTCGCCGCTGCGGCGCAGGAACTTGGCCAGCATCAGGCCGATGGTGTTGACCAGGCACACCAGCAGGAAGCCGAAGGCCAGCCACATCTGCAGGCGCACGTCGC
>JAFADB010000221.1 GCA_023425225.1 Pseudomonadota bacterium | reverse complement strand
TAGTCGCCCGGCAGCACGAAGCCGGCGACCTGGCGCCGGCCGTCGGCCATCGTGCGCACCAGCCTCAATGCACCGTCGGTCAGCGTGTACACGTGGCGGCGGGTGTCACCGGTGCGGGCCAGCGTCGCGCCTTCCGCCAGCGGCATCGTCGTGGTCACTGCCTCCAACGCCTGCGCCTCCTCCATGCCGAGCGCCGAGCAGATGGACAGGTGGCGGACCGAGCAGTGCAGGCAGTCCGGCGCCGCGGTTCCGTCGTGGCACACGGGATCCTTGTAGGGCAATGCAAATCCTGGCAGCGGCCGATTCATAGGGCTGGCGACGGCGGGAGGTTCCCATGATAAGGCATGCAGCCGCCGCCACGCCCAACCGCTAGAATTACCGGTGGTCCCACCCCCCACGTGCCAGGAGTTCCGCCAAGTGATCAAGCCCCGTACGCCGCCCGGTGTCATGGAATTGCTGCCGCGCGAGCAGATCGCGTTCCAGCGCATGCTGGACGTCATCCGCCGCAACTACGAGCGCTTCGGGTTCCTGCCGGTGGAGACGCCGGTGTTCGAGCTGTCCGACGTGCTGTTGACCAAGTCCGGCGGCGAGACCGAGCGGCAGGTGTATTTCGTGCAGTCCACCGGTGCGCTGGCCAATGCCGCCGCTGCGGCGGACGAGCGCGGCGAGGACGGGCAGCCAGGGCAGGCCCTGCCGGAACTGGCGCTGCGCTTCGACCTGACCGTGCCGCTGGCGCGCTACGTGGCCGAGCACGAGCATGAGCTGACTTTCCCCTTCCGTCGCTACCAGATGCAGCGCGTGTACCGCGGCGAGCGCGCCCAGCGCGGCCGTTTCCGCGAGTTCTACCAGTGCGACATCGACGTGATCGGCAAGGATGCGCTGAGCATCCGCTACGACGCCGAGGTGCTGGCGGTGATCCACGCGGTGTTCTCCGAGCTGGGCATCGGCGATTTCGCCGTGCAGCTCAACAACCGCAAGCTGATGCGCGGCTTCTTCGAGAGCCTGGGCGTGGCCGACGGCGAGCGCCAGATGGACGTGCTGCGCGAGGTGGACAAGCTCGACAAGCGCGGCGCCGATTACGTGCGGCAGACCCTGGCCGGCCCGGATTTCGGCATTGCCGCCGAACAGGTGGAGAAGATCCTGGCGTTCGTCGCGGTGCGCTCGCTGGGGCACGCCGATGCGCTGGCGCGGCTGCAGGCACTGGAGGCTGCCGCGGGCGGCAACGACGTGCTGCGCGAAGGCGTGGCCGAGCTGCGCGAGGTGCTGGAGCTGGTCAAGGCACTGGGCGTGCCCGAGTCGGCCTATTGCCTGAACTTCTCCATCGCCCGCGGGCTGGACTACTACACCGGCACCGTCTACGAGACCCTGCTCAGCGAGCATCCGCAGATCGGCTCGATCTGCTCGGGCGGCCGCTACGAGAACCTGGCCAGCCACTACACCAAGTCGAAGCTGCCCGGCGTGGGCATCTCCATCGGCCTGACCCGGCTGTTCTGGCAGCTGCGCGAGGCCGGCCTGATCGAGGGCATCGCCGCCAGCAGCGTGCAGGCGATGGTGGCGCTGATGGACGAGGCCCGGCTCGACGACGCGCTGGACATAGCCCGCCGCCTGCGCGCCGGCGGCATCAACACCGAAGTGCAGATGGAGCCGAAGAAGATCGGCAAGCAGTTCCAGTACGCCGCCCGCGCCGGCATCCGCTTCGTCGCGCTGGCCGGCGAGGACGAACTGGCGCGCGGCGTGGTGGCGGTGAAGGACCTGGCCCGCGAGCAGCAGTTCGAGGTGCCGCGCGAGGAGCTGGCCAGCACCCTGCAGGTGGAACTGGAGCAGGCCAAGGTCATGTGACCCGGGCCTGCCCCGGCCGGGGCAGGTGTCGCCGGGCTACCGGACGGGCGTGCGGGCGGCGGCCGGGAGCAATCCGTTCTCGCGCAGCAGGTCCACCAGCCGCTGGCGATCGCCGGCGTCGCCGCTGCGCCAGCCGCGGATGCTGGCGACGATACGGCCCTGGCGCACGACGTGGAAGGTCGGCATCTGCCAGTCCTCGAACAGGGTCCATTCCTCGCGGGAATGGATCGGCAGCATCGGCGCCTGCGGATGGCGCAGGTTCCAGTCCCTGATCGACTGCAGGTCTTCTGCGCCCGGGGCCAGCGACAGCCATCGGGCATGCCGGGCGAAGACCGGCCCGAGCAGCGGATCGGCCGCGATGTCGCGTGCCGCGTCGGCGGAGAAGTGGCAGCCGGCGGCGACCAGGACCTGCAGCGGCTGCAGGTCGACCGTCTCGCGCACCAGCGCCGTGCCGGCGGCATCCATCCGCCATGCGCTCGGCGCGGCGGCGTCCGGCGGCAACGCATCGACGAAGCGGACATGGGCCAGCAGGGGCGGCCCGGGCAGGGCGCGGGCCAGGCGTTGCGCACCGGCATAGTCGCGGGCCAGCAGCAGGGTGTCGGCGGTTTGCCGCAGGTCGTGCACGTGCGCCGTGCCGCGCTGCTGCTGCAGCGCCATCGCCGCGGACAGCATCTGCGGCAGCGAGGCATCCTCGGTCTCGGCGTACTCGATGCGGATGGCCCGGGCGAGCAGGGCGAGATCGATGTCGGCTAGTCGAGCCAGCCCGGCCGGCGCCTGGATCTCCGGGAACCATTGGGCGAACGGACGCCGGGCCGCGGTCGCCGGCGGACGCGCGCGGCGAACGCGGTT
>JAFADB010000206.1 GCA_023425225.1 Pseudomonadota bacterium | reverse complement strand
GCCGCGTGGTCTTCAGGCTGCGGCAGTGCCTCGCGCGCCGGATCAACCCTGTCCGGCGTCGTCCTGCGCGGGACGCTGCACATCCAGTGCCAGCGGCTTGTTGGCCGCGTTCTGCAGCTGGACCTGCAGGCTGGCCACCGGGGTGGCGATGCGGGCGGCGGTCAACCGCGTGCGCACGCCTTCCAGTAGCGCGCTGCGGGCGTTGCCGTAGTCGGGCGTCGAGCTCCACGCGAACATGTCCAGGCGGATGTTGGCATCGCCGAGATTGCCCACCTGCACCAGCGGCGCCGGGTCCTTCAGCACCAGCGGCACCGACGCCGCCGCTTCCAGCAGCAGCTCGCGCGCCCGGCCCAGGTCGTCACCCAGGCCCAGCGTGACCGAGACGTCGATGCGACGCTGCGGCCGTGCGGTGATGTTGATGATCGGCGCGGTGGTGATCGAACTGTTGGGCAGCACGATCAGTCGGTTGTCGGCCGTGCGCAGGCGGGTCTGGAAGATGCGGATCTCCTCGACCGTGCCCTCCTGGCCGGCCACCTGCACGTAGTCGCCGTCGCGGAACGGGCGCAGCACGATCAGCATCACCCCCGAGGCGATATTGGACAGCGAGTCCTTCAGCGACAGGCCGATGGCCAGGCCGGCGGTACCCAGCACCGCCAGCGCCGAGGTCATCGGCACGCCGATCTTCTCCAGCGCGGCGACGAACACCACCACCAGCAGCACCGCGTAGACCACGTTGGACAGGAACCCGGCCAGGGTCCCGTCCATCTTCGCGCGCTGGTTGACCCGGCGCAGGCCGATGCTGACGCGCTTGGCCAGCCACATGCCGATCAGCATGATGGCCAGCGCCGCGCCCCAGTCCTGCGCCAGCTGCATCCAGTCGATCTTGCTCAGATCGGTGGGGATCACCGGCACCGTCGCGGCGGTGGTCGCCAGCGTCGCCATCAGCCCTGCTTGGCCTTGCTCTTGGCCAGGCGCAGCCAGGTATCGACCACGGTGTCGGGGTTGAGCGAGACCGACTCGATGCCCTCGTCCATCAGCCACTGCGCCAGGTCGGGATGGTCCGACGGACCCTGGCCGCAGATGCCGACGTACTTGCCCTTGGCACGCGCGGACTTGATCGCCATCGACAGCAGCTTCTTCACCGCCGGATTACGCTCGTCGAACAGGTGGGCGACGATCGAGGAGTCGCGGTCCAGGCCCAGGGTCAGCTGGGTCAGGTCGTTGGAGCCGATCGAGAAGCCGTCGAAGATCTCCAGGAACTCGTCGGCCAGCAGCGCGTTGGACGGCACCTCGCACATCATGATGATCTTCAGCCCGTTCTCGCCCTGCTTGAGGCCGTTCCTGTCGAGCACCTCGACGACCTTGCGGCCTTCCTCCAGCGTGCGCACGAACGGGATCATCACCCACAGGTTGGTCAGGCCCATGCCGTTCCGGACGTTGAGCACCGCCTGGCACTCCAGCGCGAAGGCATCGGTGAACGAGGGATCGACGTAGCGGCTGGCGCCGCGGAAGCCGATCATCGGGTTCTCCTCGTGCGGCTCGTACTTGCTGCCGCCGATCAGGTTGGCGTACTCGTTGGACTTGAAGTCCGACAGGCGCACGATCACCGGGTGCGGCGCCACCGAGGCGGTGAGGGTGGCGATGCCCTCGGCCAGGCGGTCCACGTAGAAGCTGACCGGATCGGCGTAGCCCGCGATCTTGGCGTCGATCTTTTTCTTGGTCTCGGCGTCCTGCTTGTCGTATTCCAGCAGCGCCTTGGGATGCACGCCGATGTGGCTGGCGATGATCATCTCCAGCCGCGCCAGGCCGATGCCGGCGTTGGGCAACTGGCCGAAGTCGAACGCGCGCTCGGGGTTGGCCACGTTCATCATGATCTTCAGCGGCGCCTCGGGCATGTGCGAGAGGTCGGTGGTGGTGCGCTCGAACGGCAGCTTGCCGGCATAGATGTAGCCGGTGTCGCCCTCGGCGCAGCTGACCGTGACCTCGCTGCCGTCCTTGATCACCTCCAGCGCGTTGCCGGTGCCGACAACCGCCGGCACGCCCAGCTCGCGGGCGATGATCGCCGCGTGGCAGGTGCGGCCGCCGCGGTTGGTGACGATGGCGCTGGCGCGCTTCATCACCGGCTCCCAGTCCGGGTCGGTCATGTCGGCCACCAGCACGTCGCCGGGCTGGACCTTGTTCATGTCCTCCAGCGAGCGCACCACGCGGGCGACGCCGGCGCCGATCTTCTGGCCGATCGCGCGGCCCTCGGCAATCACCTCACCGCGCTTCTCCAGCGCGAAACGCTCGATCTGCGTGGCATGGCTGCGCGACTTCACCGTCTCCGGCCGCGCCTGCACGATGAACAGCTTGCCGCTGACCCCGTCCTTGGCCCACTCGATGTCCATCGGCCGGCCGTAGTGCTCCTCGATCGTCAGCGCCTGCTTGGCCAGTTCCTGCACGTCGGCGTCGGAGATGGAGAAGCGGTTGCGCAGCTCGGCCGGCGTGTCCTCGATGCGCACGCGCTCGCCGGGGGTATCCGAATACACCATGCGGATCGCCTTGCTGCCCAGCGAGCGGCGCAGGATCGCCGGCTTGCCGGCCTTGAGCGTGGGCTTGTAGACGTAGAACTCGTCCGGATTGACCGCACCCTGCACGACCATCTCGCCCAGGCCGTAGCTGGAGGTGATGAACACCACGTCGCGGAAGCCGGACTCGGTGTCCAGGGTGAACAGCACGCCGGAGGAGCCCACGTCCGAGCGCACCATCAGCTGCACGCCGGCCGACAGGAACACGTCCTCGTGCTTGAAGCCATGGTGCACGCGGTAGGCGATGGCGCGGTCGTTGTAGAGGCTGGCGAACACTTCCTTGACCTTGTGCACGACATCGTCGGCACCGGTCACGTTGAGGAAGGTCTCCTGCTGGCCGGCGAAGCTGGCGTCGGGCAGGTCCTCGGCGGTGGCCGAGGAGCGCACCGCGACCGCCACGTCGCCGCCGCCGTTCTCGGCGCTCAGCTTGGCGTAGGCCTCGCGGATGTCCTTGTCCAGGTCCGGCTGCAGCGGGGCGTCGATGACCCAGGTGCGGATCTCCTTGCCGGCGGCGGTCAGCGCATCGACGTCCTCGACGTCCAGCGTCTCCAGCTTGTCGAAGATGCGCTTGGACAGGTCGTTGTAGGCGATGAATGCCTTGAACGCCTCGGCGGTGGTGGCGTAGCCGCCCGGCACCGAGACGCCGAGATTGGCCAGATTGCCGATCATCTCGCCCAGCGAGGAATTCTTGCCACCCACGCGGGCCAGGTCGGCCAGGCGCAGCTCATGCAACCACAGGATGTTCTCGTTCAAGCGCGATGCTCCAGTGGCCATCGCCCGAGGCGGGCTGAGTGGCCGCGTCCGTAGGAATAGGCCACTATGATGCAGCGCACCCCAAGGCCTGCACAAGCTTGTCGTGCCACGCTTTCGGGAACGAGCAAGGGAGAAGAAGGAAATGTCGACGATCCGGCCGGTGTTCTATGTGTCCGATGGAACCGGTATCACCGCTGAAACCATTGGCCACAGCCTGCTGACGCAGTTCAACGGCGTGAGCTTCGTCACCGACCGGCTCTCGTTCATCGACGATCCGGAAAAGGCCCGCCAGGCCGCCGAGC
Organism: Pseudomonadota bacterium; assembly: GCA_023425225.1. Taxonomy (GTDB): domain Bacteria; phylum Pseudomonadota; class Gammaproteobacteria; order Xanthomonadales; family Xanthomonadaceae; genus MMGLT7. Next base: position 1,417 of record JAFADB010000206.1, on the reverse strand, counting down.
GCATCCGCGCCGCCGGCGAGCGCTACCAGGTGCGGCCGATCGTGGTCAATTCCTGCGTCAATCCGGAGTTGAGCATTATCCTGGCCGAGAGCGGGGCGCTGATGCTGGACGTGTTCGCGCCCTTCATCGAGCCGCTGGAGCGCGAACTCAACGCGCCCCGGCACTCGCGGGTCGGGCAGGCGCACGGCATCGTCGACTTCGACACCTACCATCGCCGCATCAACGCGATGAACTTCGCGCTCACCCACGACGACGGCATCGCGCTGACCTACGACGAGGCCGACGTCGTGCTGGTGGCGGTGTCGCGCGCGGGCAAGACGCCGACCTGCATCTACCTGGCGCTGCACTACGGGGTGAAGGCGGCCAACTATCCGCTGACCGACGAGGACCTGGAGAACGACCGCCTGCCGCCGCGCCTGCGGCCCTACCGCAACAAGCTGTTCGGGCTGACCATCGACCCCGAGCGGCTGCACCAGATCCGCGAGGAGCGCCGGCCCAACTCGCGCTATGCCAACCTGGAAACCTGCCGGCGCGAGGTCGCCGCGGCCGAGACGATGTTCCGCATGGAGCGGATCCCGACGCTGAGCACCACCCATACCTCGATCGAGGAGATCTCCAGCAAGGTGCTGGCGACGCTGGGCCTGCAGCGCGAAATGTTCTGAAGCGGGTAACCGCGGACATCCCGGAAGCGGCACCGGCGTGCGCCGCGATCTCCAAGGTAGGCTGCGGACCGCTGCCCGTCAATGCTGCCGCCGCGTGTGGGCAACGTGTAGGATCGGGGCATGCAGTACACCACCACACGCACCGAACGCCTCCCCCGCCTGACCCGCTTCGGCTGGCTGATGGGGCTGTACGCCGAGAATTTCCTGCATCTGAACCGGCTGTTCGCGCCGGCCGACCTGCGGGTGGGCAGCTACGTGTCCTCGGTGGGCGATGGCCTGGACGTGCGGCTGGACGTGATCGAGCAGCATCCCTACACGGTCGAGTTGTGCCTGACCTACGACCTCAGCGACCCGGTGACCGGTGAGCCCGATCCGTCGGCCTATATCCGCCTGTACCGCGATGCCCGCCAGGCCGAGACCACCCACTGCTACGTGGGCCGCCGCTGGCAGGACGTCATGGGGCTGTATCCGCCGCCGGCGGAACTGATCAGCCACCGCATGCGCATGAACACCTTCCTCGGCAAGTGGCTCGAGTACCTGGCCGAACGCGGCCATGGCGTGGCCACGCTGGTTGCTGACGAGCGGCTGCGCACGGTGCCTGAGGCCGGCTGAGGCGTTCGCTCGCGCATCGGCGCGTCTATCATTCGCCGTTCCTCAGGTTCGCAGGTCCGGTTTCCATGCCCTATACCCCGATCGTGGCCACGCTCGGCTACGTGCTTTCGCCCGATGGCAGCCAGGTGCTGATGATCCATCGC
>JAFADB010000135.1 GCA_023425225.1 Pseudomonadota bacterium | reverse complement strand
CGCCAGGAGGCTGAGCGCGCCGAGGCCGAGCGGCAGGCGGCCGCACGTCGCCAGCAGGAGGCCGCACGGCCCGCCGTGGCCGCACCGGCCGCCACCACGCTGCGGCCGATCAGCACCCCGGCCCCGCGCTACCCGGCCGAGGCGCTGCGCTCGGGCACCTCGGGCGAGGTGCTGGTGGAGATCACAGTCGGCACCGACGGTTCGGTCACCAACGCCCGCGTGCTGCGTGCCACACCGGCACGCATCTTCGACCGCGAGGCGCTGAACGCGGCCAAGCGCTGGCGCTTCGAGCCGGTCGCCGCGCCGGTCACCACCCGCCGCACGCTGGCGTTCAACCCCGGCGGCTGATCCGGGCTCGAGCGGAAAGCCCAAGAAAAAGCCCGGAGCGATCCGGGCTTTTTCGTTTGCACGAGGTGCGCGGCGGCGGATCAGCCGGAAATGGCCAGCTTCTCCTGCCTGTAGCGCCAGGTCGCCGCCAGCCACAACAGCACCGCCAGGCCGAACGCGCAGGCCAGGTAGACGGCCCACTGCTGCGCGGTGGCCGCCTCGCCGCGGGTGATCTTCACCAGCATCTGGTTCTGCGACAGGAACGGCACCGCGTACTGCCACAGCGCCTGGTTCTTCAGCGGATAGGCCATCAGCGCGTAGCTGGGCACCATCGGCAGGAAGATCAGCCAGGTCATGTGGCTCTGCGCTTCCTTCATGCTCTTGGCCGAGGCCGACAGGAAGGTCAGCAGCGCGGTGCCGATCAGCACCAGCGGCAGCAGCACCAGCAGCAGCTTGAGGATGGCCGGGGTGCTGACGTCGAGCATGCGCATCATCCCGCTGGCCAGGCTGGCGCTGAGCTTGAACGAGAGCAGCGTCAGCACCAGGCTGACCACGCCCAGCGTGGTGGCGGCCAGCATCTTGCCGCTGACGATCGCCCAGCGCGGCGCAGGCGTGGCCAGCAGCGGCTCCAGCGACTGCCGCTCGCGCTCGCCGGCGGTGGCGTCCATCGAGATGTGCGCGCCGCCGATGAAGGCCCACATCACCAGCAGCAGCGGCAGCAGCACCGACATCACCAGGCCGCGCTTGGCCTCGGCGGTGGCCAGGTCGCGGTCCTGCACGCCGACCGCGCCGACGATGCCCGGATCGATGCCGCGCGCCAGCAGGCGCAATGCGCCGACCTGCTGGCCGTAGACCGCCAGCGCGCGCTTGACCCGCGCCACCACCAGCTCGGTGTTGCGGCTGGTCGAATCGGCCACCACGGTGACGCCGGCCGGCCGGCCGTCGCGCCAGTCCTCGGCGAAGTGCTCGTCGATCAGCAGCGCCACGTCCTCGCTCTGGTCGCGGATGGCGGCATCGGCGGCGGCGGCCTGCTGCGCGTCGTCGCCGGCAAGCTGCTTGGCATGGATGCCCTGCCCGGCCAGCCACGCGACCAGGTTGGGCGCGCGCTGCTGGCCGACAATGGGGATGTGCACCGGCTTTTCCAGCTGGGTCTGCGCGCGCAGCTCGCCGAGCTTGCCGATGCCGAGCATCAGCAGCGGGTAGACCAGCGGGCCGACCAGCAGGGTGAACACCAGCGTGCGGCGGTCGCGCATGAAGTCGCGCAGCTCCTTGCGCAGCACGGTCAACAGGTTGGAGAACGACGAGGCGCTCATGCGTGCAGGCCCTCCTCCGAGCCGATCAGGTGGACGAAGGCGTCCTCCAGGTTGTCCTGTCCGGCGCGCGCGCGCAGCTCGTCGGCGGTGCCCTGCGCCACCACCCGGCCCTGCGCGATCACCACGATGCGATCGCACAGCGCGGCCACCTCCTGCATGATGTGGCTGGAGAAGATCACGCAGCGGCCTTCGCCACGCAGGTGCCTGAGGAACTCGCGCAGGCCGCGCGTGGTCATCACGTCCAGGCCGTTGGTCGGCTCGTCGAGGATCACGTTGCGCGGGTCATGCACCAGCGCGCGGGCGATGGCGGTCTTGGTGCGCTGGCCCTGGCTGAAGCCCTCGGTGCGGCGGTCGAGGAAATCGTCCATCTGCAGCGCCCGCGACAGCACCGCGATGCGCGCGGCGATGGTGGCCTTGTCCAGGCCGTTGAGCTCGCCGAAGTACTCGATGTTCTCGCGCGCGGTCAGGCGCTTGTACACGCCGCGCGCGTCGGGCAGCACGCCGAGCGCGCGGCGCGCGGCGGTCGGGTCGTCGGCCACGTCGATGCCGTCCACCAGCACGCGGCCGGACTCGGGCTTCATCAGCGTGTAGAGCATGCGCAGCGTGGTGGTCTTGCCGGCGCCATTGGGGCCGAGCAGGCCGGTGATCTGGCCGTCATGCGCCTCGAAGCCGACGTCGTCGACGGCGACCACGGGGGCGTCCTTGCGGCCCTTGCCGGGAAAGGTCTTGCGGAGATGGTCGGCGATGATCATGGATTCCATCCGTTGTAGCCGGTGAAGGGCTGGGCGTAGGCGAGCGTGTCCAGGCAGGTGGCGTCCAGCGCCTTGGCGTCGGTCTTCTCGACGAACTGGGCGAACAGCTTGGGCATGCAGCCGGCGCCGATGACGTTGTGGCCCTGGCCGCGCAGCACCAGCAGGCGGCCGTTGGGCAGCGTGGCGACCACTTCCTCGCCGTAGCGCGGCGGCGTGACCGGGTCGTACTCGCCCTCCAGCACCAGCGCCGGCACCGGCGTGGCCAGCGGCCGGTGGAAGTCGTCCGGCACCTGCCCCTTCGGCCACACCTTGCACTGCGCGGCCATGAAGTCGGTCAGCATGTTGCCGAGCACGGTGCCAGCGTCGCCGGCCGAAGCGGCGATGCGGTCGCCATCCTCGTTGCACACCACCGAGAACTGCATGCCCATCGCCATCGCGTCCTCGAGCTGTCCGTACAACATGTGGATCAGCGCGGTCAGCGACTCGTAGCGGCCCTGGTTGGCCTCGTGGATCAGCACCGGCAGCAGCGTGGCCACGGTCGGCATGTAGGCATACATGCGCACCAGGCCGGCCACCTGTACCGCCTGCAGCCGGGTCTGCGCGAACTCGCCGGTGGCCGCGTCGCGATAGCGCACCTGCGGCGGATCGCGGCGCAGCGTCTGCAGCAGCGTGTCCAGTTCCTTGCGCGGGTCGCCGAGCTTCTCGCGGCAGGTGGCGTCGCGCTGGCACTGGCCGAACTGCAGCGCCAGCGCATCGTCCAGGTTGCGGGCGAAGATGTTGCCCAGCACCAGCGTGTTGGGCACCACCGAGTCGAGCACGATGCTGCGGGTGTGCTGCGGATGGTGCATGGCGTACTGCTGCGCCACGCGGGTGCCGTAGGACACGCCGACCAGGTTGATGGCGTCCACGCCGAGCGCGGCACGTACCGCGTCCAGGTCGCGCACCGCCTCGGTGGTGGTGTACAGGCGCAGGTCGGCCTTCTTCGACAGGGTGTCGCGGCAGGACTCGGTGATCCTGAGCGTGGCGGCCAGGTCGTCCTCCTGCTCGCGCTCGCTGCCCAACACCGGGCAGCTCAGCAGGTTGGACTTGCCGGTGCCGCGCTGGTCCACCAGCACCACGTGGCGGCGCTTGCGCAGCTCGGCGAAGGCCGGGTCCAGCTGCGGGTAGCTCTCCACCGCCGACTGCCCGGGTCCGCCGGCGAGGAAGAACACCGGATCCTCGGTCGCGTTGGCCTCCTCCTTGGCGGGCAGCCAGGCGATGTTGAGCGCGATCGTGCGCCCCTGCGGTGCGGCCGCGTCCTCGGGCACCTGCAGCGTGGTGCATTGCGCCTCGATCGAGGCGCCGGTCGGCGCGGGCAACGCGCAGGGCTCGAAGACCAGCGTGCCGTAGCTGCGCCGGGTGACCGGCTGCGCCTCGGCCGGCCGGGCCGGGCCGGCGGCACGGTCGCCGTCGCCGGCCGCCGGCCGATGCCGTTGCCACTGGTTCCACCCCAGTACGGCCGCCACCACCACGATGGCCAGCAGGATCCTGTATTTACGCGGCATGCAAGCGTACTCCTGCGATGGATGAAGGGTCGTGCATCGGTCTACTCCTCTGCGGGAATGAAGATCGCCTCGATCGGCTGCCCGAACAGCGCGCCGATGCGGAAGGCCAGCGGCAGGCTCGGGTCGTACTTTCCGGTTTCCAGCGCGTTGATGGTCTGCCGCGACACCCCCAGGCGCTCGGCCAGCTCGCCCTGCGACCAGCCATGGGCCTCGCGCAGCTCGCGCATGCGGTTGTTCACGCGTAACGCCTGGCGATGACGATCTTGGTGAAGCCGTAGGTGGCGCACAGCGCCGGGAACACCCACAGCATCGCCACCACCGCCGGCACCGCGATCAGCCCGGCCGACTGCAGGAAGCCGGCGGTCATGTAGCCGCCGCCCACCAGGCCGGCGGCGATGGCCACCGATTCGAGCTCGATGCGCCGCTGCAGCTCGTCGCTGTCGCGCACGTAGCGCGCCATCGCCCGGATCACCAGCACCACCAGCAGCGCCGGCAGCAGCGCGATGAGCAGCCGCAGCCAGCGCGCATCGACCGCGTCGAGCAGGTGCTTCCACACCATCATCACCACCACGTAGACGGCCATCGGCGGGAAGAACTCGCGGTAGTAGCGCCGCGCCAGTGCCGGCGGGGCGCTGTCGCGCAGGCTGCCCGGCGTCCACCACATCATCACCGCGGCGATCAGCGCGCCGGTGCCGCAGCCCATCAGCAGGCCGAACCAGTAATCGTCCAGCCGCCACAGCCAATGCCCGGCCACGCCGGCCAGCAGCAGCGCCAGCCCGATGCACAGCGCGACGATCGCGCCGCGGCGGCAGCCGCTCATGGCCGGCCCCGCTTCGCCGCCACGCCGAGCGCCAGCCCCGGCAGCGCGAAGCCCACGCCCAGCACGGCCCGCTGGCGGGTGCCGCAGGCCGGCAGCGCCAGCGCACAGGCCGGCAAGGGAACGGGGGTCGAACGGCACCACGGACGAGGATTCATGCGCTTGCCTGTCAAGGTCGCTTGACAGGCAGCTTGGGCGAGGCCGGATGCGTTGTCAAGCGTCCTTTACAGGCTGGCGCGGGTGCCTGCGGCGCTGACGCGCGGCGGGAGCCGCGGCGTGGCGATGGCGGAGCACCGCCGCGTCACTTGGAGCTGACGTACTTCTCGCGCCGGATGTGCTGCGAGGCAAGCCCTGCCTGCTTGAGCATCTCGAAACAGGCATCGACCATGTCGGGGTTGCCGCACAGGTAGGCGATGTCGCCTTCCGCGTCGGGCGCGATCTCGGCCAGGTGCTGCTGCACGTAACCCTGGCGCACGTCGGCATGCGGCTGCGCCGGCTGCTCGCGCGAGAAGCAGGGCATGTAGCGGAAGCCGGGATGGCGCTCGGCGAAGGCGCGGAACTCGTCGCCGTACAGCAACTCGGCTGGCGTGCGTGCGCCCTGCAGCAGCACCACTTCGACCCCGCGCTCGGCCATCGCCCGTTCCAGCAGGGCCAGCATCGAGCGGTACGGCGTCACGCCGGTGCCGGTGGCGATCAGCAGGTAGCGGCGGTTGCGGTCGCCCGGCTGCAGGCAGAAGCGTCCATACGGCCCGCTGGCGGTGACGTGGCCGCCGATCTCCAGCGCCTCGAACAGCGCAGTGGCCGCACCGCCGGGCACGAAGCTCACCGCGATCTCCACCTCGCCGCCGGCCGCGGGCGCGCGGTCGTGGTGGGTGGCCAGCGAGTAGCTGCGCTTGGTCGCGGTGCCGTCGGCGTAGTGGAAATGCAGCTGGATGAACTGGCCGGGCAGGAATTCCAGCGGCTGCCCGTCGTCGCGCACGAAGCGGTAATGGCCTACCGCAGGCGCCAGCATGCGGCGGTCGATCAGCTTGAGCGGGAACTGGAGGGGCACGGGGGAGAGGGTCTGGAACGGTCTGTCGCCGGGCCAGGCCGGCGGGGACACCTATAATAGCCGTCGCTTTCCACCCCTGTCGTCAACACGGCGAGAAGACCCACCTTGATTCCAGCCTCCGATTCCGTTCTCCCCGCTTTGCGCGTGCGCGAGTTGCGCAAGGTCTACGACAACGGCGTGCAGGCCCTGCGCGGGGTGTCGCTGGACGTGGCGCCAGGCGATTTCTTCGCCCTGCTCGGCCCCAACGGCGCCGGCAAGTCCACCCTGATCGGCATCGTCAGTTCGCTGGTGAACCTGTCCTCGGGCAGCGTGGAGGTGTTCGGTACCGACCTGGTGAAGCAGCGCAGCGCGGCGATGCGGCTGATCGGGCTGGTACCGCAGGAGATCAACTTCAACCTGTTCGAGAAGCCCTTCGACATCCTGGTCAACTACGCCGGCTTCTACGGCATGCCGCGCGCCGAGGCCGAACCGCTGGCCGAGGCCGAGCTCAAGCGCGCGCACCTGTGGGAGAAGGCGCACTTGATGAGCCGCACGCTGTCCGGCGGCATGAAGCGGCGGCTGATGATCGCCCGCGCGATGATGACCCGCCCGCGCCTGCTGATCCTGGACGAGCCCACCGCCGGGGTGGACATCGAGATCCGCCGCGACATGTGGCGCACGCTGCGCGAGATCAACGCCGCCGGCACCACCATCATCCTGACCACGCATTACCTGGAAGAGGCCGAGAGCCTGTGCCGGCACCTGGCGATCATCAACCACGGCCAGATCGTCGAGCAGGGGCCGATGCGCGAACTGCTGGCCAAGCTCGACGTGGAAGGCTTCGTGCTGGACATCGACGGCGCGCTGCCGGCGCAGCTGCCGGCCATCGCCGGCACCACGCTGGCGGCGACGGATGCGCAGACGCTGGAGCTGGACATGCCGCGCTCGATGGATCTCAACCGCGTGTTCGAGGCACTGGACGCGGCCGGCATCCGCGTGCGCTCGATGCGCACGCGCAGCAACCGCCTGGAAGAACTGTTCGTGCGCCTGACCACGGAGAAGGCCGCATGAGCCAGCCCCCCGTTCCCGCCAACGACACCCCGGCCCGCCGCAACTGGATCGCCCTGGGCACCATCATGCGCCGCGAAGTGCAGCGCATCCTGCGCATCTGGGGCCAGACCCTGGTGCCGCCGGCGATCACCATGACGCTGTACTTCCTGATCTTCGGCAACCTGATCGGTTCGCGCGTGGGGCAGATGGACGGCTTCAGCTACATGGCCTTCATCGTGCCGGGCCTGGTGATGATGAGCGTGATCCAGAACAGCTACGGCAACATCTCCTCCTCGTTCTTCGGCGCCAAGTTCGGCCGCCACGTCGAGGAGCTGCTGGTCAGCCCGATGCCGAACTGGGTGATCCTGTGGGGCTATGTCGCCGGCGCAGTGGCGCGCGGGCTGATGGTGGGCGTGATCGTGCTGCTGATCGCCATGTTCTTCACCCCGGTGCGCATCCCGCATCCGCTGGTGACGCTGACCACGGTGCTGCTGGGCGCGACGATCTTTTCGCTGGCCGGCTTCATCAACGCGATCTATGCGCGCAAGTTCGACGACGTGGCGATCGTGCCGACCTTCATCCTGACCCCGCTGACCTACCTGGGCGGAGTGTTCTACTCGGTCAAGCTGCTGCCCGGCTGGGCCGAGGCGGCCACCCACGCCAACCCGATCTTCTACATGGTCAACGCCTTCCGCTACGGCCTGCTCGGCGCCAGCGACGTGCCGCTGTGGGTGGCGTACGCGCTGATGCTGGGCTTCACCGCGGTGCTGAGCGCGTTGGCGCTGTGGCTGCTCAAGCGCGGCGTTGGACTGCGCAGCTGAGACCACCCGGCCCGTCGCGGGCCATGCGTACCGGTCGCCGCTGGATGGATCTGCGGTGGCGACTGCCATTGGGTGAACCGGCGACTTCGGTCACAGCATCCACCCCGGTGCCGCAGTTCCGCCCCGAACGCGGGGCAATGCCTGCAACGCCGCTGCCTGATCGACCGATCGCGGCCGCGCGTGGCGTCGCGGCTTTGCCACGCACCGAGTGCTCCCCCGCATCGCAGACCAGGCGCGCATCCAGCGAAGGTTGGGAACGCCAAGCGGTGTTGCTATCCTCCGACACGCAGGGGGATCACCGGCCGCGCACAGCGCGGTTGCAATGGAGTGTTCGATGAAGAAACGAATCTGGCAGCGGGCTGCGTTCGGCCTGTGCCTGGCGATGGCCGCCCAGGCGAACGCGGCCGCCCCCGCGCAGACCTATTCCGGCACTGATTGGGGTGGCGTGGTCGGCATGACCTATGTGACCGCCAAGGCGTGCGGCGCGCCGCCGGCCCAGCTGGAGAGCTACAAGACGCGCAACCTGGCCAAGGGCCGGAGCATGGATCCCAGCCCCGACTATGCCGCCAAGTTCGAATCCGGATTCAAGCAGGCCGTGGACAGCATGGGCCCGCTGGTGTCGATGGGAGGCGCCAAGCCCGACCCCGAATCCTGCAAGGCCGCGACCGCCCAGCTGGCGAAATGACACCGTTCCCCGACATCGAGAGGCCATTGATGCAATCCACCCTCCGACCTGCAGCGCGGGTCTTCGCCCTGATCCTGGCATCCGCCTGCCTTGTTGCCGCCTGCAAGAAGGCGCCCGAAGTGGACGCCATCTCCGCCGCATCGCCGACCGACAGCGACGCCCCTCCCGCGCCCGCCACCCAGGACACGCCCACCGACAGCGGTCCCGCCGACGAGGCAGCCTTCGACATCGGCACGCTGCCGGTTTCCGATGCCGCACTGGGGGCGTTCCCCTATCTGGGGATTCCGCCGGGCTACAAGGTCGACGGCGAGGAGCGCTCCGATTTCGACCGCGTCCCGTTCTGGACCGGAGACCGGGTCGAATGGATCGAGGGCAAGGTCTATTCCACCCGGGTCCTGGCCGATACGGGCAAGAAGTTCTCGCCGATCGAGTTCCAGCGCAACGTCGAAGCCATGGTGAAGCAGGCGGGCGGACAGGAGATCGCGAACGGCAAGATCCCGCGCGAACTCACCAAGGAAATCGGCGACGACCCCAGCAGCACCGAGTACGTGGACGGGCTGGGCGACATCTACAACTACCCCACGCAGACCTTCGTCATCCACCGCGCCGATCGCGACATCTGGGTCCACCTGTGCGGCTATACGCACAGCGCCGGCCTGCTGGTCGCCGAGACCAAGCCTTTCGTGGCGACGGCGGCCCTGCTGCCTGCCGAAGCGCTGCAATCGGCGCTGGACAAGCAGGGCAAGGTCGACGTGCAGGTCAACTTCGCCACCGACAAGGCCGACATGCTGCCCGACTCGCAGCCGCAGATCGACCAGGTGGCCGCCCTGATGAAGCAGGACACCGCCCTGCGGCTGGCGGTCAACGGCCATACCGACAGCAGCGGCGATGCCGCGCACAACAAGGCCCTGTCCGAGGCGCGCGCCGCCTCGGTGGTGGCCGCCCTGGTCGCACAGGGCATCGCGGCCGCGCGCCTGCAGCCGGCCGGATTCGGCCAGGAGCGCCCCATCGCCGACAACACGAGCGAAGAAGGAAAGACGAAAAACCGTCGCGTCGAGCTGGTGAAACTGACAGGCTCGCCATAGAACCGACGCAAGTCACCGCATTTCGTTCGCTTCGTCACAGCAATTTCGTGACATGAATTGCACTTGTTTGCACTGCGTCAAATATTTGCCCTGATTGCGTTGTTTCGTCATTTTTCGGCTGCTACGTTCGCCCTGCCTGACACATTCGACCTGCTCCAACAAGGCGATGTGCAGACACCGAGCGTTCCATTCCTGATGTCCACCGAGTCCCGGTCCGTGCCCTGCTGCACCGTCGGCCGAATCGAGAGGATCGGGCAAGCACCCATGGAGAAGCACCTCATGAAGAACCACCCCCGGCGTTTCGGCTTCAAGAAGCAGCGCGGTCAGGGCATGACCGAGTACATCATCATCACCGCACTCATCGCAGTGGCCGCCATCGGCGTGGTCACCTTCTTCGGCGGCACCATCCGCGCGCAGTTCGCCGGCATGGCCAAGGAAGTGGCCGGCCAGGACGGCGGTGACATGGTGCGCCGTGCCGGCAACTCGGCCGGTGACGCCCAGGCCGAAGGCCAGAAGAACAAGAAGGGGCTGAACGATTACCACGACGGCAATCCGCACTGATTCCTGACCGCGCACCGCAGGTGCCGCGACCCGGAACCTAAGCGCCCCTGCAGCACGAGCAGGGGCGTCCCCAGTCAAGCCCAGCCACACCGGGATCCCTCGCGGATCCTGCAGGTGATTCTTGCCCCTGAGGAATGCCGTCGATGCGAGCCGAATCATTCAAGGTGTCCATTCGGCACCACATGAAATCACCCTCCCGCCGCAGCGCCTCCGGCCAGGCGCTGGTGCTGGGATTGGTGCTGCTGCTCGTGCTGTGCGTGGGCATCATCGTGCTGTTCGACACCGGACAGGCCGTCAACAAGAAGATCCAGATCACCAACGCCGCCGATGCGGCCGCGTACAGCGTGGCGGCCGAGCAGGCACGTGCGCTGAATTTCGCCTCCTACATGAATCGTGGCCGGGTGGCCAACGAGGTCATGATCGCGCAGCTGATCAGCGTGTACTCGTTCATCGGCCAGGTGCATTCGACCACCTACAACCTGGACTGGCAGCTGACGGCACTGGCTGCTGCCATCGCGGGTACCGTGGTGGGCGCACCGATCGCGGTCGTGCTCGAGATCGTCGCCAAGACCATGAAGGCCGCATCGGTGGTGCTCAAGGGCATCAAGACGGCCTATCGCCAGGCGGCATCGCCGCTGGTGAAACTCGTCGACACCCTCAACCAGGGCTTGGCCGGAGCCACCGAGATCGTGCTCAGGGCAATGGGAGGAATCGATTCCTTCCTGCTCGCCGAGAAGATCGCCAAGGCCAATGCACCCGACGCGGAAATAGGTGCGGTCGCCAAGGGCCTACTCATCAGTCAACTGGCCAAGGTCCAGGGCCAGTTCCTCAACGAATACAGGATTCCCAGCGCGACCGGCGGCACGCTCGAGCAACGCCAGGGCGCGGACCGTTTCCGCAACGTGGTGATGGCCTCGCGCGATGGCTTCACCCGGGACCGCGGTGCCAACCTCAACCTGAGCATCATCAAGATCGGCTACTGGGGCGGCACCGACCAGGTCGGCTACGACCGTTGGGCGGCCATGGATACCCTCGGCGTACGCATCCCGTTGCCATTCCCGCTGAAGGGCGTCTCCTGGCCGGTCGGCTGGTCGGGCGCGCAGGCGGTGGACCGTTTCCAGAACCAGCGATTCCTCAACGGGTTCGACAACGGCCGTGGCTGGACGTCGCCCTACGACGGCAAGACCCACAAGCCCTATGGCGACGCCGCGAACGACCAGGTCCTGGGCAATCTGGCCGCAAACGATCCGGACTTCATGGTCGATGGCGGCCAGACCAGGAATGCGTACTTCACCGGCTATGGCGGTTTGCGCGACTACTTCGACGTCGCCAAGGACAAGGCGCTCGATCCGGCCGATGCCAACCAGGCCAACGCGGGCCCCATCTTCACGGTTTCGGTCGATACGGCCATTGCCAATGCGCGCACCAGCGCGGCGCTGGAAGGGGTCGGCGGCATCAACGGCTCGAAGATGGAGATGGAAGACACGGCGTTGAACGACAAGCTGGCGGCCGCGGCATCGGCACAGGTGTATTTCAACCGTCCGCCGCACTATGGCCTGTTCACCCGCCCGGACAACAAGCTGGAAGTGGGCAATCTGTTCGGCCCCTATTGGCAGGCGCGCCTGGTGGACGTGCCGCTTGCGGACAAGGCCGTACTGTTGGCCGGGAGCGGCCTGTGACGATCGTCCTCCACGATGCGCCGCATTTGCTGCGGCTTGCGGGAGCCGTGTTGCTGGCACTGGGCGTGACGGCCTGCGACGCGGCTGCCGACCGCGCCCCGACAGCCGCAGGTGGTACTTCCGACATGCCGCCGGTGCAGGTCGACCAGGTGGTCGAGCTGGTCGCGGACGGTCGCAACCTGCGCCGCCAGGCATATGGGGATGCCTTGCAGGCGTGTCGCGAGGCGGGATTCCAGACACGCCCGCTATCCGAGGACGACGTGGCACGAATCGGAACCAGCCGCTACCGTCTGTGGTTCTCCTCGGACCTGGAGGCGATCCGCCGGGAAGACTGGGATTTCGGCATGGCCGACGGGGCAGGCGCCGGTTCCTGCCTGTTCGAGGTGACGTACAGCGGAACCCAGGACACCTGGGAGCAGGGTCGGCACGTGGCGGTGGACCTGGAATCGGGGCAGTCCAGCGATGACGCCCTGGAGCCGGACGCGCTGGCACGGCAGCCTGCCGAAGCGAGCACCGCGTCGGACGAACCGGGCGTGACCGGGCCCGCTGATCGCCAGGTCGCCGGGCAACCGTGCAAGGAGTGGATCAACCAGAGCCTGGACACACGCCAATGCGTCTGGTCGGGCGGCGCGCCGTGGGGGTTCCACGACGGACCGGAACACGGCTACAAGGCGAGCCGCGACTTCATCATCCTCGAACAGGAGCCCCTGGGCGGAAATGGCACGCGGGTGACGACCCGCTCGATGTCGGCAGGCAAGGCGTTCGATCCCGCCCAGCTGGCACCGGCCACCGGGAACGCCCGAAGCGCGGAGGCGCGGCCATGAGCGCGGCGTCGTTCAGGCGCGGCCGCAGCGCGCAGTACGGACAGAGCCTGGTGGAGATGGCCGTGCTGTGCGCACTGCTGGTGCCGATGTTCCTGCTCGTCCCGCTGCTGGGCAAGTACATCCACATCCGCCAGGCCACCCAGCAAGCCGCGCGGGCGGCCGTGTGGGAAGCCACGGTTGCGTCGGACTATGCGATCCCGGATCCGGCACGGGTGGGCGCACTGATGATCGATCGACACTTCGCGGATGTCGACGCCCCCATCAGGACCACGGCAAGCACCGGCAATGCGCAGGACCGGGTGGGCAACGCCTTGCTCAATACCCACGCCGACCGGCCTCTGGTCCGCCGTGGCGACGTGCGCACGCAGGCCTACGAGAACAACGACGATCCGGCCATCGTCAACAAGGTGTCGGGCATCCTGAGCGGACTACCGGGTGATTTCCCTCCCAACAAGAAGGGCCTGGTAACGTCGCACCTCGAGGTGACGGTCCAGGATATCCGCAACACCCGCGGAGGCGCCTCGACCCTGCTGGAACCGTTCGACAGCCTGGGGCTGGTAATGCAAGGTTCCAATACCTTGCTGGCGGACCCATGGAATGCCGCCGGCGCGACGGGATCGCATCCACGATCGGTCATCTCGCAGGTACGGACCCTGACCGCCGGCAGCCTGCTCAAGCCCGCGTCCGATGCACTGGATGCCATTCCCGGCTGGATTCCGATCATCGGCGAACTGTCCAACCTGGACTTCGGGTACATCGAGCCGAATGTCGTGCCTCCGGACAAGCTGCAACGCTATGCGCAGGACAACTGACGTGCGCCTGCCCGCCCTGCTTGCATTGCTGGCGATCGCCGGGATGGCGGATGCCCGGGACTGGCCGGCCCTGCCGGTCCCCGAGGGTGCGAACGGGCAATGGGTGGCCAGGGACATGGTCAACAACGGCGTGCGCATGCGCGTGGCCCGGTACGCGCTGCGGCAGGGGCCTGCCGAAGTGATCGCCTTCTATCGCCAGCAATGGCCCGGACAGATCTCGATCACCGAGTTCGGCGACAAGACCCTCATCGGCCATGCCGAAGACCAGCATTTCATCACCATCGAACTGAGTGGACGCGGTACCGGCAGCGAGGCCCAGGTCAGCATGTCGAGGATCTCGCCCGACAAGCCGACCACGCGTGGACAGGGGTTCCTCATGCCTTCCGGTGCCCAGGTGCTCAACGACATGGAGCACCTGGACGAGGGCAGCCGCACGATTTCCATGCTCAGCGCACTGTCGCCCTTCCAGGGCGAGGCGTTCTACCGCAACCGCCTGCCCGCGCAAGGCTGGACACGCGAGCCAGGCGGCTCGACGTGCTCCATGGCGGCCCTGCGATGCCTGGCGCGCTACAGCCGCGGCAAACAACAGATCACCTTGACCTTCGACCGCACCGACAACGGGACGTCGATCGTCGCGCAGCAAACCGGCAAATGAGGCGTCCCATGACAGCACAGCATCCGCGAACCTCCCGCCGTCACCAATCCGGTGCGGCGTTGATCGAGTACAGCCTCGTCACCGCGCTGATCGTGGTGGTGCTGATCGCCAACCCCAACGTGATCGTGCAGATCGTGGACGCGCTTCGAAGGATCTATTCCAGCTTCACCTATGCGCTGTCCGTGGGGGTCATGTGAAAGCACCATCGTTCAAACTCAACCGCAACGTGGTCTTCATCCTCGTTGCACTGGGGCTGGGCCTGCTCGCCGCGTTGATGGCGGTCAGTTACGTGCAGAGGACCGTCGCCGAACGCACCCAGAGGGTGGGCGACACCGCCGAGGTCGCCGTTCCCGTGCAGGACATGATCCCGGGCACGATCGTGACGCAAGCGGACCTGGCCACGCGCAGGATTCCCGCCGACCTGGCGCCGGCCGATGCGGTCACGCCCGAGAACTTCGATACCTATGTCGGCCGTGCCCTGCGCGCACCGGTCCGCGGCGGCACGCCGCTGGGAGCGAGCGCGCTGGTTCCGCTTTACGACCAGTTCTCCAGGGTGATCAAGCCCGGCAATGTCGGCTACACCTTGCCGGTGGACGAAACCAATTCGGTGTCCGGCATGATCGCGCCCGGCGACCATGTCGACGTGCTGCTGACCGTCAACCAGGAAGGTTCGGGCGCACGCGTATTGCCGCTGCTGGAAGACATCACGGTGCTGGCGACGGGAAACCGCATCGGCGAAATGCCGGCGGGCGACGACCGGCAGGGGTTCTCCAACATCACCCTGGAACTGACACCGCGCGAGGCCGAACGCCTGACCGTGGCCGACAAGGCCGGAAGCGTGCGGGTGATCCTGCGGCAGAACGAGGACCGCAGCATGTTCGGCTTGAACGGTTTGACCCAGAAGCAGTTGCTGAGCACCGGCACGGAGGCAAGCGGTGGCGGCGGCGTCCAATTCATCATCGGGGGAGGCAAGGGCTGACGCATGGAAGGCAAGAAAACGAAACAGGGGAACGGCCCGCAACGGGCTCTGGCGATGACGCTTTCGTTGCTGCTGGCCACGCCTTCCGCAGTCCACGCCCAACAGGCACGTCCCGCCGGCACGCCCACCCAGGCGCCGATCGTGCTGGTTCCCACGCCGGCCACGCAAGCGGCCCCGCGGGCGAACACCACCGCCGTCGCCACCACCGAGTTTCCCGAGCCAACGGTCAACCCGGCGTACTCGCGTCCCGCGGCCAGCACGCCGGCCACGCCCCTGCCGGAACGCGTTCGCGTGCATACCGGCCAAGCCATGGTGTACCGGCTGCCGCAGGCCCTCAAGCGGGTCGCCGTGGGCAGCGGTGACCTGGTCGAGGTCACCAACATCGGCAAGCGCGAGATCGTGGTCATCGGCACCAAGGTCGGCGACACCAGCCTGCACCTGTGGATGCAGGACGGCAGCCAGTTCGACGTGCCGGTCCAGGTCATGGGCGGCAATTCGGACAATCTGGCCGACCTGGTCCGCAGCCTGACCGCCGACATTCCCGGCGTGCAGGTGCATACGGTCGGCGACCGTGTCGTGGTCACCGGCAACGACGTCAACCCGGGCCTGTCCGGTCGCCTCGAGAAACTGGCGCAGGTGTACCCGAACCTGATGGACTTCACCACGCCGGACCCGGTCGGAATGCGTCCGATGGTGCTGATGGACGTGAAGATCATGGAATTCGACAGCAATGCGCTAGAAGACATCGGCATCCGCTGGGACAACGTGATCCAGGGACCGATGGGAGCCCTGCTCAAGGACTTTTCCACCAATCCGTACTTCCGCGTACCACCGTCGGGAACCGCGTTCGACGGCGTCACCCTGCCCAACAGGATCGACGGCACCCAGACCTATTTCGGCATCGCCACGCAGATCGGGTCGAGCATCAACCTGCTGATGAACAAGGGCAAGGCGGTGCTCCTGGCATCACCCCAGCTCAGCGCGCGCAGCGGCGGTTCGGCCACCTTCCTGGTGGGCGGCGAGGTGCCGATCCCGATCCCGCAAGGGTTCGGCCAGGTGACCATCCAGTACAAGGAATACGGCATCAAGCTGGACATCGAGCCGCTGGTGAACATCAACAACGAGGTCTCCACGCGGTTCAAGGCCGAAGTCAGCCGCATCGACCCGACCGTGACCGTGCAGGGCGTGCCGGGATTCGCCACCCGGCGAACCGAATCGGAGATCAACGTCCATGCCGGCGAGACCATCGTGGTGTCCGGGCTGGTGGATTCGCAGGCGGCCAAGAACGCCGAGAAGTTCCCGTTCCTGGGCGATATCCCGATCCTGGGCCGGCTGTTCCGTTCCGATGCCTTCCGTGGTTCGCGGACCGAGCTGGTGATGTTCGTGACGCCGCGGATCGTGACGCCGGATTCGCCGGAAAACGTCGAGGCGCTGAGACGGGCCAGCGAGCTGCGTGACCAGGGCCTGCAGGACCAGTCACGCCGCAACCGGGAATTCGTGCAGTAGACCTCCTTCCGCCGAGCGATGCCATGTTCAACATCCTGATCGACACCCCCAACCGAGAACAGCGACGGGTCCGTTGCCTGCATCGCGAATGCGGCATAGGCCGCGGCGACGGCAACCTGGTGGTGTTGCAGGGCTGGAGCATCGCCCAGCGCCATGCCGCGCTCAAGCGCGAGGACGGCGGCATCTTCATCGAAACCCTGGGCGGGCGCGCCGCGGTGCTGGTCAACGGCGAGAAGGTCAGCGGAAGCCGCGGCCCATTGAGCAGCAAGGACCTGGTGCAGATCGGCGAGTACCGGCTGCAGGTCGTCGGTGACGAGGCCGAGGAAGCGCCCGCCGCCGCCAACGACCCGGGCAGCTTCAACGCTCCCTCCGGGGCGCAGCTGGAAGCCACGCGGGCGGCCGCCAATCCGGCACGTCCGCACCCGGCCGTTCCCGAGCCGGTGGCATCGCGCGAACTGGCCCGGCCGCAGGACGAGCCGCCGGATGCCACGGTGTGGCGCGGCCGCATCCACGCCGCGCTGGTCAAGCAGATGGACCTGCGCCGGGTGGACGTGCGCGGCATGAGTCACGATGTGCTGCGTTCGACGGTGATCAAGCTCATCGACGACGTGATGGACAAGGAGTTCGCCGACCTGCCGCGCAACGTCAGCCGCCGGCGCCTGGCCAAGCAGGTGCTCGACGAGGCCATCGGCCTGGGGCCGCTGGAAGACCTGCTCGACGATGCCACCGTCACCGAGATCATGGTCAATGCGTACGACCAGATCTTCATCGAGCGCGCGGGCCGCATCGAGAGCTCGTCCGTCACCTTCACCAGCGATCGCGCCGTGCTGTCGGCCATCGAACGCATCGTGACTCCGCTGGGACGGCGCATCGACGAGAGCTCGCCCATGGTCGATGCGCGCCTGAAGGATGGATCGCGCGTCAACGCGATCATCCCGCCGGTGGCGCTGCGCGGGCCCAGCATCAGCATCCGCAAGTTCCCCAAGCGCAAGCTGCAGGGCGAGGACCTGCTCACCTTCGGCTCGCTGAACCAGGCGATGCTGGAGTTCCTGCACGTGGCCGTGCGCGAGCGCCGCAACATCGTGGTGATCGGCGGTACCGGCTCGGGCAAGACCACGCTGCTCAACATCCTGTCCAACTTCATCCCCGATGGCGACCGCATCGTGACGATCGAGGACGCCGCCGAGCTGAAGCTGGTCCAGCCCAACCTGGTGGCACTGGAAGCACGCCCGCCAAACATGGAAGGCAAGGGCCAGATCACCATCCGCGACCTGGTCAAGAACGCGCTGCGCATGCGCCCCGACCGCATCGTGGTGGGCGAATGCCGCGGCGGCGAGGCACTGGACATGCTGCAGGCGATGAACACCGGCCACGAGGGCTCGCTGACCACCGCCCATGCGAACAATCCGCGTGAGGCGCTGTCGCGCCTGGAAGTGATGGTGATGATGGCGGGGATGGAGTTGCCGATGACGGTGGTACGCGAGCAGATCGCCTCGGCGGTCGACCTGATCGTCCACCAGAAGCGCTTCCCCTGCGGTTCGCGCAAGGTGGCCCACATCAGCGAGGTCACCGGCATCGAGAGCGGTACGATCCAGCTGCAGGACGTGTTCGTGTTCAAGGCGCGCTCGCACGGAGGCAAGGACGGCCGCGTGGTCGGGGATTTCGTCGCCACCGGTGCGGTGCCGGAGTTCTACGAGGAACTCGCCGAGCGCGGAGTGGACGTCGACCTGGGGATATTCCGCAAGGAGTCGCGCCTGTGACCTCGCTCTGGCTGGTGGCCCTGCTGGTATTCGGCTGCGTCGCCGTATCGGGGGTGCTGCTGGCGCGCTCCAGTGCCGGCTTCATGGAGCGCTACCGCGAGAACTTCCTGAACCAGGCACGCCTGAACCTGGCGGACATGTTCCTGTTCGTCGATCCGCAGATGCTGTTCGCAACGAACATCGTCGTGCTGGTCGTGCTGCCGCTGCTGCTGTGGCTCATCACCGGCAACCTGCTGGTGCCACTGGCCGTGCTGGTCGCGCTGGCGGTACTGCCCCGCAAGGTCTACGTGTGGCTCAAGCAGCGCCGGCTGGACCAGATCCAGCAACAGCTGCCCGATGCGCTGCTGATGCTGTCGGGCAGCCTGCGCGCCGGCGTGGGCTTCAATCCGGCACTGGAGTCGCTCACCGCCGACGGCCAGCCGCCACTCGCGCAGGAGCTGGCGCTGGTGCTGCGCGAGCAACACCTCGGTGTGCGGACCGAGGAGGCGCTGGAGCATTTCGCCGACCGCGTGCCGATCCCGGACACCCGGTTGTTCGTGGCCGCGGTGAACATCTCGCGCGAAGTCGGCGGCAACCTGGCCGAAACCCTGGCCACGTTGGCCGACACCCTGCGGCGCAAATTGATCATGGAAGGCAAGGTCAAGGCGCTGACCGCCCAGGGGCGGTTGCAGGGCATCGTGATGGCTGCACTGCCGGCGGGCCTGGTCGGCTATCTGGTGGTCTTCTACCCGGACACCATGCGCCCCATGTTCCACACCTGGCATGGCTGGGCCGTAATCGCGGTGATGTGCGTGCTCGAGTATCTCGGCTACCGGCTCTGCCGCAAAATCATGACCATCGACATATGATCTGGATGCTGGCGCTCGTTGCGGTATGTGCGATTGCAGCCGTCGGGCTGGTGCTGTTCGGCGTGCGCGGGCTGCTGCAAGCCGTGCCGCAGGACGACCGCAACTATCAGGACCCGCTGCCCCGGGCGCTGCGGCTGCTGTGGCCGCTGGTGACCGCCGCGACCCATCTGGCGGGTCCGCGGCTGAAGTCGGCACAGCTGGAGAAGGCGCACAAGCAACTGCAGTCGGCGGGCCAGGACTTCGTGCTGACGCCGGAGGAGTTGTACGGGACCCGCATCGTCGCCGCGGTGCTGGTCAGCGTCTTCTTCGTCGTCACCGTGGTCATGCTGGGCAAGGGCAGTCTGTCGGCCGTGTCCATGTGCCTGTTGTTCGGCATTCCACTGGGATGGATGTATCCCTCGCTGTGGCTGGGTGAGCGGCGCAAGCTCCGCACCAAGCGAGTGGTGCGCGACCTGCCCACGTACCTGGATTTCATCACCATGGCGGTGGAAGCCGGACTCAACATCACCGCCGCGATCGAACAGTCGGTACAGAAGGGTCCGCCCGGCCCGCTGGCGCAGGAGTTCGCGCGCATGCTGCGCGACCTGCGCGCCGGCCTGCCAAGGGCGGAGTCGCTGCGACGCATGTCCGACCGCATGGACATTCCACAGGTGACCAACTTCACCAGCGCCCTGATCCAGGCCGACCGGGTGGGCGCAAACCTGAGCGAAACGCTGCGGGCCCAGGCCATGCAGCGGCGCGAGGAGCGCTTCCTGCGCGCGGAGAAGCTGGCCCTGGAGGCACCGGTGAAGATGATGCTGCCGCTGGTGATGTTCTTCTTCCCGCTGATCTTCCTGGTGCTCGGCTATTTCATCGTCCTGCAGATGGTCCAGCAGGGCATGTTGCCGCCGAATCTGCTGTCATGAAGACCGGCGCGCTGAACCTGGGTTCGGAGTGCCTGGTGCCGCGGGTACGGCTGGCCGACCGCTGGTTCTCGCGCCTGCGCGGGTTGTTGGGACGTCCCCCGCTGGCTCCTGGCGAGGGGTTGCTGCTGCGGCCATGTGCCAGCGTGCACACCTGCTTCATGGGCTATCCGCTGGACCTGGTGTTCCTGGACCGGGACCTGCAGGTACTGGCCACGCGCGCATGCGTGCGGCCATGGCGCGGCGCCGGCCATCGCCGTGCATACGCGACGCTGGAGCTGCCCGGCGGCTCGCTGGACCGCCTCGGGCTGCGGCCGGGCCAGCACCTGGACTGGCGCCCGACCCAGCCGGCACCGGCCGGATCCCGAGCCGGCGGCACGGCAGCAGAGACCGGAGGAGATACCTGATGCAAACCCACATCCACCGCCAGCGCGGTCAATCGCTGGTCGAGTTCTGCGTGGTGGTACCGACATTCCTGTTCCTGCTGCTGGTCATCTTCCAGCTGGTGCTGATCTACCGCGCCAAGACCACGCTCGACTACGCCACGTTCCAGGCCGCACGGGCGGGCGCGGTAAACGGTGCGGACGCGGGAGCGATGCGGCGCGCGCTGGCTGGCGGGCTGGCTCCGCTGATGGCCACATCGCCCGATGCCGGCGGCGTGATCGAGGCCAGGCTGCGGGCGGAGACCGAGGTGATCAACCCGCTGTTCACCCGGCTGGAGGTGATCAGTCCCACCCGCGGCGCCTGGGATACCTACAAGGAACGCCAGTACAACGGCCGCTTCGCGCTACCCAACGACAGCCTGGCATTTCGCCCCGACAACGTCGCCGGTGCGCAGGTCAACGTGCAGGACGCCAACATCCTGAAGATCAAGGTCACCTATCAGTTCCCGCTGATCGTGCCGTTCGTCGACCGCATCCTGGCGGGACTTTCGGACTACGTCACCGAGGGCCCGTCGTACACGCCGCCCCTGATGGCGGTCCCGGTGGGCCGCCATCGGCGCATGCCGATGGTGTCTTCGGCATCGGTGCGCATGCAGTCGCCGGTATTCGACAGGGCCAACCTTGCCAACTAGACGCGATCCACGGCTGCTTGCGGTGCTGCTGTATTGCGGCGCCAGCGCTCCGGTCGCGGCGCAGCAGACCGCGGAGACTCCCGCGACCCCGAGCCAGGCCACCGTGCAGGCACTGGTGCAGGGACTGCACCCGCCCGGCACGCCCGAGGCGGACAAGGCCGTGCCGGTGACGGTTCGGGTTCGCGGACAGGACATCCGGATCGATTTCGATCCGGCCTGGTCCCACGGCTTCTACCTGCTTCATTCCGGCGACCAGTCCGGCGCGTGGATGATCGACCGCGCGCGTCGGGTCGCCTTGCCGGTGGCCGACAGCAGCGGCCCGTACTGGCTCGATCCCGGGCGTCCGTGCGCGACCATCGGCGGACGCTGCTCGCCGGCAACGCGGGAGGTCATCGCCGGGCGCGTGGCCAACGGATGGCAGTATCGCGGGGCCGAGCGTGGACCCGACGGCACCGTCGACGGCACGCTCTGGGTCGATGTCCGCACGGGCTTGCTGCTGGGCTACCGCAGCAGCGTGCCCGGCCAGTCCGGCACGCGCTCGTTGCGCGTGCTCCAGGTGTCATTCGACGAGATTCCTGCAGAGATGTTCACTGACCCACAGGACATGGCGCAAGCAGCTCCGGAAGCTCGGCCCTGATCCGGTCCGCCGACGCTCCGACATGCCGATGATCGCCGCACGTTCGAACCCCCGATGCCGCAAGCAGCACGCCTCCCAGCCGGACACCCCGTTCTTTCCAGCGGCCCATCGGCCCAGTACACGTGACAGGAGCCCACGACTTGAACACCCGCTTGCGCATGCTTGGCCTGACCCTGGCCATCTCGATCGCCGCCACCGGCTGCCGGAAGCACGACACGTCCGCCGAGGGCGACGCGCTGCAGGCCGAGGCCGCCACCGACACTTCCGCACAGGCGGCGGACGCGACACCGGCAGCCGGTGATGCCGCGCCGGCACCCGCCGGCTTCGACATCGACAGCATCCCCGTGTCCACGGTTGCGCTCGGCCCGTTCCCCTACGTCACCCTGCCCGCCGGCTACAAGGTCAGCAACACCGAGGAAAAGGCGTTCGCCCGCTTTCCCTTCTGGGTCAAGGGCGCGCCGGCATGGGTGGAGGGCCGGTTCCAGCTCACCGAGTTCGTGCCCGAGGATGGCCACGCCATGTCCGAGTACGAGGTGGCCAGGAACTTCGATGCGCTGGTCTCGCAGATGGGCGGACAGAAGGTCTCCGAGGAGAGGATTCCCGGACAGGTGATCGACGGCTGGGGCAACGAGATCACCCAGGGCTTCATCACCGGCCTGGGCGATGTGTACAACGAGCCGGCACGCACCTACGTGGTCCATCGCGACGACGGCAACGTCTGGCTGCAGCTGGTCACCAACTCGG
>JAFADB010000104.1 GCA_023425225.1 Pseudomonadota bacterium | reverse complement strand
CGCCGAGGCACCGCAGGAGACGGCACAGGCCGCCGCGCCGCAGCCGCTGCAGGTGACCGAGGCGCCGGCGCCGACCTCCGACTTCGTGCTGCCGCCGCCTCCGGCGGTTCGCGCGCCCTCGATAGTGCCCGCGCCCGCGGCGGCGACGCAGGTGCAGGTGATCGAGCGCGAGGTGCGGCCGGTCGCGGATGCGCCGCCGGCACCGCCGCGGATCCAGCCGCGCGAGATAGTAGTGCCGGCACCGTCGATGCAGACCGAGGTGCGCGAGCGGGAAGTGACCCCGCTGCCGCGGCCCGAGATGCAGGTGCCGGTGGTGCGCCAGCGCGAGCCGGAGCCGGCGCTGCGCATGCCCGAACTCGAGGTGCGCCAGGCGGAACTGCCGGCGATGCAGCCGGCACCGTCGACCACGCCAGCGGACGCCGGCAACGCCGCGGCGGCCACCTCTCCCGCGCCCTCCACATCGGCCCGGAATGCTTCAGCGGTTTCGAACACTGCGCCGATGGCAGCCCCCGCCGGGAGTCGGGCCGAGGCGCCATCCTCCGTTTCGCCGGGCGTACCGGGCGCGCCGCCGGGCCAGGCTGGCCCGCGTGCGGCCGATCGCAGCGGGGGCTGGGACGCCGCGGCCCGCGCCGACGATTGGGGCGCTTCGGCCCACAGCCAGCGCGGCGATGCCGGTGCGGCGGCACGGCAGGGCGAAGGCCTGTTCGATGCGGACGGTCGTGCGCGCGTTCCGGGCTCGGGACAGGCGGGGGCCGGTTCGCAGGGACGCGGCGCGCCCGGCGGCGATTCCGATACCTGGACGCGCGACCGCATCGCTGAGTCCGGCAACTGGCTCAAGCGCCCGCCGTACGACTACACCCCGACCAGCCTGGACCGGTACTGGGTGCCGAACGAATCGCTGCTGGAGGAATGGGTCCGCAAGGGCATCAAGAAGATCGAGATCCCGATCCCCGGTACCAACACGCGGATCTCCTGCGTGGTGTCGCTGCTGCAGTTCGGCGGCGGTTGCGGCCTGAGCAACCCGAACATGAACGAGCAGCCGGCCGAAGCGCGACCGCCACCGGATATTCCGTTCAAGAAGGAACTGCAGGAAGACAACGGCAGCGTGCGCTGAGCTGCCGCGTGGGAACAGCTGCGATGGCCTTCGCGAAGGCCCATCGCGGCTGACCCCGCTCCTGCGGAGCGATGCTTCTATTTGACCCCGTGCAGGTCGCGCAGCTGCGAGGCCTGCGAGCCGAAGTAGGCCGCCAGGTCGGAAATGTCCTGGTCGCTGAGCGCGGTGGCTTGCGGCGTCATCAGCGCATGCTGGCGGTCGCCGGAGCGGTAGGCCTGCAGCGCGTGGGCCAGGTAGTCCCCGTACTGCCCGCCGATCTTGGGATAGGTCGGATCGAGCGGCGTGTTGCCGTCGGCGCCGTGGCAATCGACACAGCTCTGGCCGGTGGCCTGGCCCTTGACCTGCGAGCGCTGCTGGCCCTGGGCGATGCGTCCGGCCGGCAGGCCGGCCGAGGACGAGGCGCCGTGCTCGCCGCTGGCATGGCCCGGGTCGGCGGCGCCGGTATCGCGCGATTCGACCTCCGACTGGCTGCAGGCCGCCAGGCCCAGGATGGCGAGCAGGACGAGGGCGGGACGCGACAGGTGCGCAACATTCGACATGGCGTGTCCCTTACTTGAGGTTGGAAAGGTAGGCAGCGAGGTCGGCGATGTCCTGCTCGGAAAAACTCTGCGCCTGCGCCTGCATGGTCGGATGCCGGCGCTTGTTCTGCCGGTACTCGGTGAGCGCCTGGGTCAGGTACTGCGCCGACTGGCCACCGATCTTGGGTACCCGGTAGCTGGGATAGGCGTTCTTGTAGCCGGTGATGCCGTGGCACCCCTGGCAGGTGTAGGCCAGGATGCGGCCGTTGTCGAAGTTGCCGGCTGCCGCGGGGGCAGGAGCGGGCGTGGCGACCGTCGGCGGCGTGGGGGCGGCGCCGGCGCCCCCCGGCGCCAGCGACATGACCAGGGCGAGACAAGCGGCTAGCGGCTGCGTGCGCATGGTTTCGTGTCCGGAATGTAGGGCCGTTCCGGCGTGGGGGGAACACGGAACGGGACCGAGTATAGCGGTGGCTTCGGCCGCGCATAAACGGGGGATCGCGGGCGACCCGTCCGGGGCCGGCATGACCTTTGGCGCATGGAATCATTGTTCTGGTGGGGTAGTTTTCTACAACACCTGTTCACGCATGCACCAAGGACACGACGATGCCGCCACTTTCCTTTCCTGCCGGCCGTGGTACTGCCGCCTGTGCCGGCGTGCTGATTGCCGCCACGCTGGCGCTGGGCGGCTGCAAATCGGGCGATGCCCAGCCCAAGGACGATGCGGCCGCCCAGGCCGCGCAGAAGGCCGCCGACGCGGTGCCGGTTGAGGTGACACAGGCTTCGCGCCGCGCGGTGGCGGCCAGCTATACCGGCACCGCGGCGCTGGAGCCGCTCGCCGAGTCGCAGGTGGTGGCCAAGACCTCGGGAGTGGCGCTGGCGGTGCTGGTGGAGGAAGGGCAGCCGGTGACCGCCGGCCAGCCGCTGGTGCGGCTGGACCCGGACCGTGCGCGGCTGGCCGTGGCGCAGAGCGAGGCGCAGCTGCGCAAACTGGAGAACAGCTACCGCCGCGCGCAGCAGCTGATCGGCCAGCAGCTGATCAGCAGCGCCGACGTCGACCAGCTCAAGTACGACCTGGACAACGCCCGCGCGCAGTACCGGCTGGCGACGCTGGAGCTGTCCTACACCACGGTGGTGGCGCCGATCTCGGGCGTGATCGCCTCGCGCTCGATCAAGACCGGCAACTTCGTACAGATCAACACGCCGATCTTCCGCATCGTCGACGACTCGCGCCTGGAAGCCGCGCTCAACGTGCCCGAGCGCGAGCTGGCCACGCTCAAGCGCGGGCAGCCGGTGACGCTGCTGGCCGATGCGCTGCCCGGCCGCTCCTTCGCCGGACGGGTCGACCGGGTGGCGCCGGTGGTGGATTCGGGCAGCGGCACCTTCCGCGTGGTGTGCATCTTCGACGAGGGGGCGCAGGCGCTGCAGCCGGGCATGTTCGGCCGCATCCGCATCGACTACGACCAGCGTGCCGACGCGCTGGTGGTCCCGCGGCTGGCGCTGCTGGACGACGGCGAGCCGGCGGTGTACCGCGTGCGCGAAGGCAAGGTCGCCCGCGTGCCGGTCAAGCTGGGTTACGCCGAAGGGCCGTGGGTGGAGATCCGCGACGGCCTGGCCGAGGGCGACCAGGTGGTCACCGCCGGCAAGGTCGCGCTGCGCGACGGCTCGGCGGTGCAGGTGATCGGCCAGCCGCAACCGGCCAAGCCGGCCGCCGCCGTGGCCGACGCCGGCAAGGCGGGCGCGCGATGAGCGGAGCCGGCCTGCCCTCCGGGCACGACGAGGTGCCGCCGCCGGCGCGCGGCGGACTGGTCGAGTTCGCCACCCGCCGCCGCGTCACCATCGCCATGATCACGGTGACGCTGCTGCTGTTCGGCTTCATCGCGCTGGGCAACCTCAAGGTCAACCTGCTGCCGGACCTGAGCTATCCCACGCTGACCGTGCGCACCGAGTACACCGGCGCGGCGCCGGCCGAGATCGAGACGCTGATCACCGAGCCGGTGGAGGAAGCGGTGGGCGTGGTCAAGAACCTGCGCAAGCTCAAGTCGGTCTCGCGCACCGGCCAGAGCGACGTGGTGCTGGAGTTCGCCTGGGGCACCGACATGGACCAGGCCGGGCTGGAGGTGCGCGACAAGATGGAGGCGCTGGAACTGCCGCTGGAAGCCAAGGCGCCGGTGCTGCTGCGCTTCAACCCGTCCACCGAGCCGATCATGCGCCTGCTGCTGTCGAGCACGTCGGCCGCGTCCGGCGACGCCGACGCGGTGCGCGCGCTGACCCTGCTGCGCCGCTACGCCGACGAGGACCTGAAGAAGAAGCTCGAACCGGTGGCCGGGGTGGCCGCGGTCAAGGTCGGCGGCGGGTTGGAGGACGAGATCCAGGTCGACATCGACCAGCAGAAACTGGCCCAGCTGAACCTGCCGATCGACAACGTCATCACCCGGCTCAAGGAGGAGAACGTCAACATCTCCGGCGGCCGGCTGGAGGAAGGTTCGCAGCGCTACCTGGTGCGCACGGTCAACCAGTTTGCCGACGTCGAGGAGATCGGCAACCTGCTGGTGACCACCCAGGGCGGCAGCGGCAACGCCGCCGAGGCGGCGATGCAGCAGATGTATGCGATCGCCGCAGCCACCGGCTCGCAGGCGGCGATCGCCGCGGCGGCCTCGGCGCAGAGCGCCTCGTCCTCCAGTTCGTCCATCATCGCCGGCGGCATGCCGGTGCGGCTGCGCGACGTGGCGCAGGTACGCCAGGGTTTCAAGGAACGCGAGGCGATCATCCGCCTGGGCGGGCGCGAGGCGGTGGAGCTGGCCATCTACAAGGAGGGCGACGCCAACACCGTGGCCACCGCGGCGGCGCTGCGCAAGCGGCTGGAACAGATCAAGGGGCAGATCCCCGGCGACGTCGAGCTGACCACGCTGGAGGACCAGTCGCGCTTCATCGAGCACGCCATCGCCGACGTCAAGAAGGACGCGGTGATCGGCGGCGTGCTGGCGATCCTCATCATCTTCCTGTTCCTGCGCGATGGCTGGAGCACCTTCGTCATCAGCCTGTCGCTGCCGGTGTCGATCGTGGCCACGTTCTTCTTCATGGGCCAGCTGGGGCTGAGCCTGAACGTGATGTCGCTCGGCGGCCTGGCGCTGGCCACCGGGCTGGTGGTGGACGACTCGATCGTGGTGCTGGAGAGCATCGCCAAGGCGCGCGAGCGCGGACTCGGAATTCTTGATGCGGCCATCGCCGGCACCCGAGAGGTCAGCATGGCGGTGGTGGCTTCCACCCTGACCACGATCGCGGTGTTCCTGCCGCTGGTGTTCGTCGAGGGCATCGCCGGGCAGCTGTTCCGCGACCAGGCGCTGACCGTGGCGATCGCCATCGCAATCTCGCTGGCGGTGTCGATGACGCTGATCCCGATGCTCAGCTCGCTCAAGGGACGGCCGCCGCTGGCCTTCCCCGAGGAACCGCCGCATCCGCAATGGCAGCCGCGCCAGCGCTGGCTCAAGCCGGTGGCGGCCGGGCGCCGCGGCCTGGGGGCGGCGCTGCGCGGCAGCTTCTTCGGCGCGGCCTGGTTGCTGGTGCGGCTGTGGCGCGGGCTGGTGGCGGTGGTGGCGCCGGCGATGCGCAAGGCCAGCGACATCGCCATGGCGCCGTATGCCCGTGCCGAACGCGGCTATCTCAAACTGCTGCCGGCGGCGCTGCGGCGGCCGTGGCTGGTGCTGGGATGCGCCGCCGCCGCGTTCGCCGCGACCCTGCTGGCGCTGCCGACGCTGGGCGTGGACCTGATCCCGCAGCTGGCGCAGGACCGCTTCGAGATGACGGTGAAGCTGCCGCCGGGCACCCCGCTGCGGCAGACCGACGCGCTGGTGCGCGAACTGCAGCTGGCGCACGCTAAGGACGCCGGCATCGCCTCGCTGTACGGCGTGTCCGGCAGCGGCACGCGGCTGGACGCCAACCCCACCGAGAGCGGCGAGAACATCGGCAAGCTCACCGTGGTGATGGCCAACGGCGGCAGCGCCAGGGTCGAGGCCGAGCAGACCGAGAAGCTGCGCGCGAGCATGCGCAGCCATCCCGGCGCGCAGGTGGACTTCGCCCGGCCGGCGCTGTTCTCCTTCTCCACGCCGCTGGAGATCGAGCTGCATGGCCAGGACATGGAGGGCCTGCAGGCGGCCGGGCAGAAGCTGGCGGCGCTGCTGCGCGGCAATGCGCACTACGCCGACGTCAAGTCCACGGTGGAGCAGGGCTTTCCCGAGGTGCAGATCCGCTTCGACCAGGAGCGCGCCGGCGCGCTGGGGCTGACCACGCGGCAGATCGCCGACGTGGTGGTGAAGAAGGTGCGCGGCGACGTCGCCACCCGCTACAGCTTCCGCGACCGCAAGATCGACGTGCTGGTGCGCGCGCAGGAGAGCGACCGCGCCAGCGTCGATGCCATCCGCCGGCTGGTGGTCAATCCCGGCAGCAGCCGGCCGGTGACGCTGGAATCGGTGGCCGAGGTGGTCGCCACCAGCGGTCCCAGCGAGATCCACCGCGCCGACCAGGCGCGGGTGGCGGTGGTGTCGGCCAACCTGCGCGGCATCGACCTGGGCGGCGCCATGGCCGAGGTGCAGGCGATGGTCGCCACCGATCCGCTCGGCGCCGGCATCGGCATGCACATCGGCGGACAGGGCGAGGAACTGGCCAGTTCGGTGAAGTCGCTGCTGTTCGCCTTCGGCCTGGCGATCTTCCTGGTCTACCTGGTGATGGCCTCGCAGTTCGAGTCGCTGCTGCACCCGTTCGTGATCCTGTTCACCATCCCGCTGGCGCTGGTGGGCGCGGTGCTGGCGCTGCTGCTGACCGGCAAGCCGGTGTCGGTGGTGGTGTTCATCGGCCTGATCCTGCTGGTGGGGCTGGTGACCAAGAACGCCATCATCCTGATCGACAAGGTCAACCAGCTGCGCGAGGCCGGGGTGGCCAAGCGCGAGGCGCTGGTGGAGGGCGCGCGCTCGCGCCTGCGGCCGATCATCATGACCACGCTGTGCACGCTGTTCGGCTTCCTGCCGCTGGCGGTGGCGATGGGCGAGGGCGCCGAGGTGCGCGCGCCGATGGCGATTACCGTGATCGGCGGCCTGCTGGTGTCCACGCTGCTGACGCTGCTGGTGATCCCGGTGGTGTACGACTGCCTGGACCGCCGTGCCGATGCCTGGTACGCCGAGCGCGGCCGCCGCGCCGCGCGCCGCTTCGATGCCGCCGCCGGACAGGCGCCGGGCGCGCTGGAGTCGGCATGAACGTCGCCGAGTTCAGCATCCGCCGCCCGGTCACCACCATCATGTGCTTCGTGTCGATGATGGCGGTCGGGCTGATCGCCGCGTTCCGGCTGCCGCTGGAGGCGCTGCCGGACATCTCCGCGCCGTTCCTGTTCGTGCAGCTGCCCTACAGCGGCTCCACCCCGGACGAGGTCGAGCGCAACCTGGTGCGTCCGGCCGAGGAGGCGCTGGCGACGATGACCGGCATCAAGCGCATGCGCTCGGTGGCCAACGCCAGCGGCGCCAGCATCTTCCTCGAGTTCTCCGACTGGGACCGCGACATCGCCATCGCCGCCTCTGACGCGCGCGAGCGGCTGGACGCCATCCGCGACCAGCTGCCGGACGACCTGCAGCGCTACCACGTGTTCAAGTGGTCCAGCAGCGACCAGCCGGTACTCAAGGTGCGGCTGGCCGGTGGCAGCGACCTGACCGGCGCCTACGACATGCTCGACCGCGAGTTCAAGCGCCGGCTCGAGCGCATCCCCGGCGTGGCCAAGGTGGAGATCTCCGGCGCGCCGCCCAACGAGGTGGAGATCGCCATCGCCCCGGACCGGCTGGTCGCGCACGGGCTGGCCCTCAACGACCTCAGGGAGCGGCTGGCCAAGCTCAACTTCTCGGTCTCGGCCGGGCAGATCGACGACCACGGCCAGCGCGTGCGCATCCAGCCGGTGGGCGAGCTGCGCGACCTGCAGGAGCTGCGCGAACTGGTGATCAATGCCAAGGGCCTGCGCCTGGGCGACGTCGCCGATATCCGCTTCAAGCCCACGCGCATGGACTACGGTCGCCGCCTGGACGGGCGCCCGGCCATCGGCCTGGACATCTACAAGGAGCGCAGCGCCAACCTGGTGGAGGTCTCGCGCGCGGCGCTGGCCGAGGTCGAGCAGATCCGCCGGCAGCCGGCGCTGAGCGACGTGCAGGTCAAGGTGATCGACAACCAGGGCAAGGCGGTGACCTCCTCGCTGACCGAACTGGCCGAGGCCGGCGCGGTGGGCCTGCTGCTGTCGGTGACGGTGCTGTTCTTCTTCCTGCGGCACTGGCCCTCCACGCTGATGGTGACGCTGGCCATCCCGATCTGCTTCGTCATCACCCTGGGCTTCATGTACTTCGCCGGGGTCACGCTCAACATCCTGACGATGATGGGCCTGCTGCTGGCGGTGGGCATGCTGGTGGACAACGCCGTGGTGGTGGTGGAGAGCATCTACCAGGAGCGCGAGCGCATGCCCGACCGGCCCGCGCTGGCCTCGCTGGTGGGCACCCGCAACGTCGCCATCGCGCTCAGCGCCGGCACCCTGTGCCACTGCATCGTGTTCGTGCCCAACCTGTTCGGCGAGACCAACGACATCAGCATCTTCATGGCGCAGATCGCCATCACCATCTCGGTGTCGCTGCTGGCCTCGTGGCTGGTGGCGGTGAGCCTGATCCCGATGCTGTCGGCGCGGATGAAGACGCCGGCGCTGGTGCGCTCGCAGACCGGCGCGATCGCGCGGCTGCAGCGCGGCTACGCGCGCCTGCTGGCGTGGTCGCTGGCCCACCGCGGCTGGAGCGTGGCCGGGATCGTGCTGGTCACGGCGCTGAGCCTGGTGCCGATGAGGCTGACCAAGGTCGACATGTTCGGCGGCGACGGCGGCAGCGAGGCGCGCATCGGCTACCAGTGGAAGGGCTCCTATACCCGCGAGCAGATGTCCGACGAGGTCGGCAAGGTCGAGGACTACCTGCAGGCCAACCGCGAGCGCTTCCACATCACCCAGGTCTATTCGTTCTTCAGCGAGCTGGAGGGCGGCGCCACCGTGATCACCTTCGACGCCGCCAGGATCGACAACCTGCCGGGCCTGCTGGACCAGCTGCGCAAGGACCTGCCGCGCTCGGCCCGCGCCGACCTCAGCGTCGGCAACCAGGGCGGGCAGGGCGGCGCGCAGGGCGTGCAGGTGCAACTGGTGGGCGATTCGCCGCAGACGCTGCAGGAAATCGCCCAGGACGTGGTGCCGGTGCTGGCGCGCAACGACCGGCTGCGCGACGTGCGCATCGACAGCGGCGATCGCACCAGCGAGCTGGCGGTGCGGGTGGACCGCGAGCGCGCGGCCGCATTCGGCTTCAGCGCCGAGCAGGTCGCGGGCTTCGTCGGCCTGGCGCTGCGCGGCTCGCCGCTGCGCGAGTTCCGCCGCGGCGACAACGAGGTGCCGGTGTGGGTGCGCTTCGCCGGTGCCGAGCAGACCTCGCCGGAGGACCTGGCCGGTTTCACCGTGCGCACCGGCGACGGCCGCAACGTGCCGCTGCTGAGCCTGGTGGACGTGTCCATCCAGCCGGCCGCCAGCCAGGTCAACCGCACCAACCGGCAGACCACGCTCACCCTCAAGGCCAACCTGGGCGACAAGGTGACCGCGCCGGAGGCGCGCAAGGCCATGGAGGACACGCTCAAGGCGATGAGCTTCCCGGCCGGCTACCACTACACCTTCGACGGCGGCGACTACCAGGACGACAACGCGGCGATGCAGCAGATGCTGTTCAACCTGCTGATCGCGCTGGTGATGATCTACGTGGTGATGGCGGCGGTGTTCGAGTCGCTGCTGTTCCCGGCGGCGATCATGAGTGGGGTGGTGTTCTCGATCTTCGGCGTGTTCTGGCTGTTCTGGATCACCGGCACCGCATTCGGGATCATGGCCTTCATCGGCATCCTGGTGCTGATGGGCGTGGTGGTGAACAACGGCATCGTCATGATCGAGCACATCAACAACCTGCGCCGGCGCGGCATGGGCCGCAGCCAGGCGCTGGTGGAAGGCTCGCGCGAGCGGCTGCGGCCGATCATGATGACCATGGGCACCGCGATCCTGGCGATGGTGCCGATCTCGCTGACCACCACGCAGATGTTCGGCGACGGCCCGCCGTACTACCCGATGGCGCGCGCCATCGCCGGCGGGCTGGCGTTCTCCACCGTGGTCACCCTGCTGTTCCTGCCGACGATCTACGCGATCCTGGACGACCTGAGCACCGGCACGGCGCGGATCGTGCGTCGCGCCCGCGGCGTGCCGGCTTCTCCGGCGCTGGAGGTCTAGCCTGCGGCCGCACGGTGCCTGCACGGACCGTGCGGCGCCGGATTTCCGGCCTCAGCCGTGCAGCTTGCCGAAGATGCGGAAGCCCGCCAGCCACACGCCGAGCATGCTGCCGAGATTGGTCAGCAGGAACGTCAGCACCACCCGCGAGACGCGGTTGCGGTACCAGCCGCGCAGCGTCTGCGCATCGTCGCGCAGCGCCAGGAAGTCGCCATAGGCCGGCTTGCGCATGTGCACCTCCACCAGCGCGGCGAACGCGCCGGTGGGAATGCTCAGGCGGAACGGCTTGAACGGCGCCACCACGATCGCGGTGAGGATGCTCAGCGGATGCGATCCGGCGGCCAGGCAGCCCAGCCCGGCCAGGCCGCCGGTATAGAGCGCCCATACGCCCAGCAGCTCGGCGCCCATGCCGAAGCCGCCGCGCCAGAAGCCCAGCGCGATGCCGCAGACGATCACCGTCATCAGCGCGAGGGTGAACCAGGGGATGTTCTTCTTCGGCTTGACGTACTCCAGCGACG
The DNA here is from genome assembly GCA_023425225.1 of Pseudomonadota bacterium. Classification (GTDB taxonomy): domain Bacteria; phylum Pseudomonadota; class Gammaproteobacteria; order Xanthomonadales; family Xanthomonadaceae; genus MMGLT7. The sequence goes on along the minus strand of JAFADB010000104.1, from coordinate 6,308 downwards.
CGCGCAACGGCCCCGGCGCCTCGGTATCGCCCTGCAGGTGCCGGGCCAGCCCGGCCAGATGGCCGGCGCCGACCACAGCCAGCACGTTGCGCACGCCGTCTGTGCCGGCCGGCACGTGCTCCTCGCGCAGCCGCGTGGCCATGTACTGGTCGCGCTCGGCGATGATCGTCTGGTACAGCGCCGGGCTCTCGCTGGCGAAGTCGCCGAAGCTCGATTCGAGCATGTCGCCCTGCTTGAGCTTCTCGATCTCCTCCTCGCCGACCTCCTCGGAGGCGAACAGCCCGCCGAGCAGGGCGGCGCCGAGCTTGATCTTGCCGAAGAAGCCCAACCGGCCGGCGGCGCGCTTGAAGGTCAGGCCGACCTCGCGATCGATCAGCTGCACCGGCAGGCCGCGCGCGCGCGCGGCCTCGACGGCGCGCTTGAGTTCGGCGCCCGGCTCGATGCCGAGCTGCTCGGCCAGCCGCCGCTGGTAGGCGGCCAGCGCCAGGTTGGCGGCGAACAGCGCCACCCGGCCGCGGCGGATCACCTGCACCAGGTCCAGCTTGGTCAACGCATCCGGATCGCTCAATGCCTGCAGGCGCTGCGCATCCAGTTCCACCGCCACCGCGTCGTAGTCGCCGCTGGCGATGGCGTGCTCGACCGCCGCAACGCTGGCCTGGGACACGTGCGCGGTGCCGAGCAGGGTGTAGCGCACGCCGTCGCGCTCGACGATGCGCACCGGCTGTCCGGCCATCAGGTCCGGCACGGATGCCGGCGGGGTCGCCAGCGGAATGGGGGAATCGGTCATCGAAGGGTTCATTCGGAAGGAGGTTGGCTGGCGCCCGGGCCGAGCGCGCGCTGCATCTGCACGGTGTCCAGCCAGCGGCCGTGTTTCCACGCCAGGCTTGGGAAGACGCCGATCAGGGTGAAGCCCAGGCGCTCGTGCAGCCGGATCGAGGCGGTATTGGCCGGCTCGCCGATCACCGCCACCATCTGCCGGTAGCCGCGCCGTTCGCATTCGACGATCAGCGCCTGCATCAGCGCGGTGCCGATACCGCGGCCATGGGCGGCATCGGCCACGTAGACCGAGTTTTCCACCGTCCACTGGTAGGCGATGCGGCTGCGATAGCTGCCGGCGTAGGCATAGCCGACCACCGCGCCGTCCAGCTCGGCGGCCAGGTACGGGTAGCCGGCCTCGAGCGTGCGGCGCATGCGCGTGCGCATCTCGGCTTCGTCGGGCACCTCGTACTCGTAGGTGTTGACCCGCTCACGCACTTCCACAGCGTAGATCGCGGCGATGGCGGGGACGTCGGCCTCGGTGGCCGGGCGGATCAGTACGGTCACGATGCCGGCCTAGTCGATGTAGCGCTTGAGCAGGCCGTCGTAGGCGTCGATGCGACGATCGCGCAGGAACGGCCAGATCCGCCGCACGTGCTCGCTGCGGCCCAGGTCCACCTCGCAGGTCAGGATCGTGGCCTCTGCGCCAGCCTCGGCCAGGAACTCGCCCTGCGGCCCCAGCACGTGGCTGTTGCCCCAGAAATCGATGCCCGACGCGCCCAGCGGCGAGGGTTCGTGGCCGATGCGGTTGCAGCTGAGCACCGGCAGGCCGTTGGCCACGGCATGGCCGCGGTGGCTGAGCACCCAGGCATCGCGCTGGCGCGTCTTCTCCTCGCTCGCGTCGTCCGGGTCCCAGCCGATCGCGGTCGGATACAGCAGCAGTTCCGCACCCGACAGCGCCATCAGCCGCGCCGCTTCCGGATACCACTGGTCCCAGCACACCAGCACCCCGAGGCGGCCGACCGAGGTGTCGATCGGCGCGAAGCCGAGATCGCCCGGGGTGAAGTAGAACTTCTCGTAGAAGCCCGGGTCATCGGGGATGTGCATCTTGCGGTACTTGCCGGCGATGCTGCCGTCGCGCTCGAAGACCACCGCGGTGTTGTGGTACAGCCCGGCCGCGCGACGTTCGAATAGCGAGGACACCAGCACCACGCCGTGGCGCCTGGCCAGCTGCCCCAGGCGCTCGGTGCTCGGCCCGGGGACCGGTTCGGCCAGGTCGAACTCGCCCACCGATTCGTGCTGGCAGAAATACGCGCCGTTGTGCAGTTCCTGCAGCAGCACCAGTTTGGCGCCGCGCGCCGCGGCTTCGCCGACGCGGTCTTCGATCACCGCGAGGTTGGCCTCGGCATCGCCATGGTTGCGCTCCTGGATCAGCGCGACGGGAAGGGTTTTCGTGTTCATGCGTGGATTGTAGGGATTCGCGGCGGAAAAGACGCGCCAGGCATGGGGCGTGCGTTCATGCGGCGGCGCACTTGCGCAGCGTGTCCCCGGTGCGTGTGGTGTTGGCGTCGCCGAAGGTACCGGCGATCAGTGCCAAGAACACAGGTTTTACCGCAGGCGGCAGGTAGGCGGTGAATATCTCGCGCCCGTGTATCGCCAGGATGCGTGCCTCGGCCTTCTCAACCGGCAGCATGGGGGCCTGCGCCAACGGCGCGTCGAGAAAGGTCACCACCCGTTTCGCCTCGGTCGGCAACGCGAAAGCGGAGAAGGGATCGGCGTCGAACAACGCCTGCAGGTGCGCGAGCGGGCGCACGAACGTGCGGAAGCTGCGCCCCAGCGCGGCCTGCATGGCGGCCTCGGCCCGGCGGGCGAGCTGGCCGTCCGCGTGTGCTGGCGCGTCGAAGACCACGTTGCCGCTGCCCAGCACGGTCACGACATTGGCGAAACCGGCGCGTTCGAAGCTTTCGCGCAGGGCCGGCATCTTCGCGTTCATCCGGCTGACGCCGCGGAGCAGGGAGACATGACGCAGCACGGGACGGGTCCTGGAGCGAGTGTCAGCGCAGCAGTCCGGCGGGAAGCTGCATGGTCAGGCAATGCAGGCTGCCGTTCTGCCAGATCAGCGGCCGGCACGGCACCTGGACGATCTCGCGGCCGGGAAAGGCCGCGGCCAGCACGGCGCGCGCGCGGTCGTCCGCCGGGTCGCCGTAGGCCGGCATCAGCACCGCGCCATTGACGATCAGGAAGTTCGCGTACGAGGCGGCCAGGCGGCGGCTGTTTCCCTGTTCATCGGTGTCGATCACCGGCTGCGGCCACGGCAGCGGGAACAGCCGGTAGGGCTCTCCATCGCGGGTGCGCAGCGCCGCCAGCTCGCTGCCCATCGCCTGCAGTTCGGCATGGTGCGAGTCGGCCGCATCGTCGCAGGCCTGGTAGACGATGGCGTCGGTCGCGGTGAAGCGGGCGAGGGTATCGATATGGGCGTCGGTGTCGTCGCCCTCCAGGTAGCCGTGGTCCAGCCACAGCACGCGGTCCTGGGCCAACCAGTCGGCCAGCCTGGCGCTCAGGTCCTCGCGCGAGGCGTGCGGATGGCGCTCGTGCAGGCACTGCCAGGTGGTGAGCAGGGTGCCGTCGCCATCGGTGTCGATGGCGCCGCCCTCCAGCGCGAAATCGATGCTGTGCACCTGCGCGTCGGCGAACACGCCGGCCTCGGCGAGCGCGCCGACCAGGCGGTCGTCGCGGCCGGCCTCGAACTTGCCGCCCCAGCCGGTGAAGCGGAAATCCAACAGCCGGAAGCCGCCATCGGCACGCCTGAGCGAGATCGGACCGGAGTCGCGTAGCCAGGTGTCGTCGTACTCGGTGACGACGAAGCGCACGCGCGCCATGTCCACCCGTGCCGAACGCAGCCGCGCCTCGGCGTAGATCTGCAGGTCGTCGTCGGCCACGCAGATGACCAGCGGCTCGAAGCGGGTGATCGCCGCGGCCAGCGCCACGTAGGTGTCCTCGACGTCGGCCAGGCGCGCGGCCCAGTCGGTGCCGGCGTGCGGCCAGGCGAGGAGGATCGCGGATTGGGGTTCCCACTCGGCGGGGAAGCGCGGCTTTTCGCTCATTTCGGATTCTTGGGGGTCATGCACGGGCCGCAACCGGTCCCGCAGAAAAGAAAAGGACCTGCCGTTGCCGGCAGGTCGATCGTTCTGGCATCGGTGAAGGAGGTGGTGCGGAACGCCGCTCAGCGGATCGGCGGCTTGAGCCCGATCTCGTTGGCGTTGGCCTGGTTGGCCACCACGTCGATCACCTTCTGGCGCTCGAAATACACGGTGAACTCCGGATACACCCAGCGGTTGATCGCCGGCCACTGGCGCTTCTGTCCGCCGCGCGGGTCGAGCTTCTGCTGCGGGGCGCCGAAGCGCGACTCGACCTCGGACATGCTCAGGCCGCGCGCGGGCACGGCCGCGGCGGGTTTTTCCTTCACGCGCTGGACCAGCAGCGTTTCCGCCGCAGCGGCCTGGCTGGCCAGCATCAGGACGACGGTCACGGCAAACAGACGAAGCTTCATGTCGGCAACTCCCCAGGGTTCAAGGATGCGATTACAACAAAAAAGCCAACAAAAAACCGCCCGGAGGCGGCTTTTCGTGTCAGGACTGCCCACCGGATCATGAATCCGATGGCGCCGGCCTGCGGATCAGCGCTGGCGAGCCTTGAAACGCGGGTTCGACTTGCAGATCACGAAGACCTTGCCGCGGCGGCGGACCACCTTGCAGTCGCGGTGACGGGTCTTCGCCGACTTCAGGGAGGACAGGACTTTCATGACACACCTCAGGCGTAAACGTGGATTCGGATGGGCGGCAAGGCCTGGAGTTCCGGCCGGGACGCATTAAGCCGGCGATTATAGCGGCCATCCTGTTCCGGATTCAAGCATGCGTGCCGGACGCCCGCGGCCGGCGCTACAATGCGCGGCCCCTACCTGTAAGGAATGCGCATGTCCGAGTTGCCGCCCGTGTTGACCATCGATGGCCCGTCGGGCGCCGGCAAGGGCACCGTCAGCCGGATCGTCGCACGCCGCCTGGGCTGGCATTACCTGGATTCGGGCGCCCTGTACCGCGCGGTGGGGGTGGCGGCCAGCTGGGCGAACCTGGATGTCTCCGACGCCGCCGCGCTGGTGCGCTGCACCTTCGACACCCGGGTCGAGTTCGTCGAATCGGCGACGCGCGGGATGCGGGTGCTGCTCAACGGCGCGGACGCCACCGACGAACTGCGCCTGGAAACCACCGGCGCGGTGGCCTCGGCGATCGCCGCCATCCCCGAGGTCCGCTCGGCCCTGAAGGAACGCCAGCGTGCGTTCCGCCGCGCCCCGGGGCTGGTGGCCGACGGCCGCGACATGGGGACGGTGATCTTCCCGGACGCCCCCTGCAAGGTGTTTCTCACCGCCAGTGCCGAGGAGCGGGCCGAAAGGCGGCATAAGCAGTTGAAGGAAAAAGGAGTTTCGGTTATATTTTCCGACCTGCTGCGCGAGATCATGGCCCGTGATGCCCGTGATGCCCAGCGCGCCGTGGCGCCCCTGAGGCCGGCCGAAGACGCCGTCCTCGTCGACACCACGGGCATGGACATCGATCAAGTCGTGGAGCGCGTGCTCGGACTGCTGCCCCAGGCGGCGGATTGAGCGGCGGCAGGGCGGCGGTTTCGGCCGTCTCCTGAAATCGTAGTTGCAAAGGCTCCGTTGCGCAGGTGCGCAGCGGTTTTTCCACTTCACACCCCGGTTCTTTCGAGGACCGACTAACAGGGTGGGCAGTATGCGGTCGGCAATGAGCAGGCCCGCTGCCCGTGTGTTCAACCGAGTATCTATCACATGACCGAATCTTTTGCCGAACTGTTCGAAGCCAGCCAGGCCAACCTGGCCAAGCTGAAGCCCGGCGCCATCGTCACCGGTACCGTCGTGGAAGTCCGCGGCGACGTCGTGGTGATCAACGCCGGCCTGAAGTCCGAAGGCATCGTGCCGATCGAGCAGTTCCGTAACGACGCCGGCGAGATCGACGTTGCCGAAGGCGACCAGGTCAAGGTCGCCCTCGACTCCATCGAGAACGGTTTCGGCGAGACCGTGCTGTCGCGCGAGAAGGCCAAGCGCGCGATGGTGTGGGACGAGCTGGAAGAGGCGTTGGAAAAGAACGAGACCATCACCGGCCGCATCAGCGGCAAGGTCAAGGGTGGTTTCACCGTGGACATCAAGGATGTCCGCGCGTTCCTGCCTGGTTCGCTGGTGGACGTGCGCCCGGTGCGCGACCCGGCCTACCTGGAAGGCAAGGAGCTGGAGTTCAAGCTGATCAAGCTGGACCGCAAGCGCAACAATGTCGTGGTCTCCCGCCGTGCGGTGGTCGAGAGCGAGCATTCGGAAGAGCGCGAGCAGCTGATGGAGAAGCTGCAGGAAGGCGCGATCCTCAAGGGCGTGGTCAAGAACCTGACCGACTACGGCGCGTTCGTGGACCTGGGCGGCATCGACGGCCTGCTGCACATCACCGACATGGCCTGGAAGCGCGTGCGCCATCCGTCCGAGGTGGTCAACG
>JAFADB010000001.1 GCA_023425225.1 Pseudomonadota bacterium | reverse complement strand
CGCGCCAGTTCGTCCTCGAAGTGCTGCATGGCGCTGGCGGTGAGCATCTCGCCCAGGAACAGCACGCTGAGCCAGCCGGCGCGCTTGCCGATCATCTCGAGGAAGCCGATGCGCATGTACGGCTTGTCCAGCGCCTCGACGCCGCCGAACTTGTGCACGTCCTCGGTGGACTCCTCGATCAGCGCATCGAGGATGTCGTCCACGGTGACGATGCCCAGCACGTGGCGCTCGGGATCCACCACCGGGATCGCCAGCAGGTCGTGGCGGCGGATCAGCCGCGCCACCTCTTCCTGGTCGAGCAGCGGCGCCACCGTCACCGGCGGGTTGACCTGGGCCACGTCCAGGATGGGCGCATCCGCCTGCCCGGTGATCAGCCGCCGCATCGTCACCACCTGCACCAGTGCACGGGTATCGGGGTCGAGCACGTAGATCGCGTACACCGTCTCGCGGCTGCGCTCGACCTCGCGGATGTGCTGCAGCGTCTGGCCGACCGTCCAGTCGGCCGGCACGCTGGCGAACTCGGTGGTCATCAGCGCGCCGGCGGTGCGCGGCGGGTAGCGCATCAGCCTCTGGATCGACAGCCGTGTCTCGTGGCCCAGGCGCCAGATCAGGCGCCCGCGCTCGGCCTCGTCCAGTTCGTGGAAGACGTCGGCGGCGCGGTCGTCGGCCATCTGCCCGAGCAGCGCGGCGGCGCGCTCGTCGGGCAGCTGCGCGACCAGCGCGCCGGCATCGCGCAGTTCCGGCTGGTCGAGGATGTTCACCGCGCGCGGCAGCGGCAACGCAGCCAGCACGGCGACGGCATCATCGCGGTCGAAGGCATTGATGCGCTCCACCGCGTCGGCCGTGTTGAGCGGCGCCAGTGCGGCCAGGAGATCGGCGGTGCGTACGTCGCACCGGGAGTTGGTGTCTTGGGTCATGGGGGCTCGCCTGCAGGTGCTTCGACGCTGCGCGGGCGGGCCGTCCGATGTCAGGCGGCCGCCGTCGCGGGCGTCGAAGCGGGTCGACTGTGACTGTCGCTGGACATGGGAAAGGACTCCGGGATGTGCGCCGCAGGCCGGGTGGTCCGCTGGCGGCGGGCGCAAGTCTGCGCGGGGGAGCTGGCGCGGTCAACCGGGCCGCCGCGACGGTGATCGGTGCGGCGCCACGGCACGGTCCGCCGCCACGAAATCCGTGGCCTGCATGTCCCGCCACCGCGACCGGATGTCGCCGGCGCGCCGCATAATGCACGCCATGGAGCCTGCTCATGCATAGCGACGGTCTGGAACTGGCATTGGTGCTGATGCTGGCGGCGATCGCCGCGGTGCCGCTGTTCAAGAAACTGGGCCTGGGCGCGGTGCTGGCCTACCTGGTCACCGGCGTGGTGCTGGGGCCGGACGGGCTGGGCTTCGTCAAGAGCGCCGAGGGCATCCTCGGCGCGGCCGAGATCGGCGTGGTGATGCTGCTGTTCGTGATCGGCCTGGAGCTTTCGCCCACGCGCCTGAAGCTGATGCGCAGGCCGGTGTTCGGCAGCGGCACCTTGCAGGTGCTGGCGACCTCGCTGGTGCTGGGCGGCCTGCTCCTGCTGGACGATTTCCACTGGCGCAGCGCGCTGGTGGTCGGCGTGGCGCTGTCGCTGTCCTCCACCGCCATCGGCCTGCAGCTGCTGACCGAGCGCAAGGCGCTGGGCACCGACTACGGCCAGCTGGCGTTCGCCATCCTGCTGTTCCAGGACCTGATCGCCATCCCGCTGCTGGCGGCGATCCCGCTGCTGGGTGGGCGCCACCATGACACCCTGCAATGGCAGGACGCCGCGCGCGCGCTCGGCGCGGTGGCCATCGTCGTGCTGTGCGGGCGCTTCGTGCTGCGGCACCTGTTCACCGTGGTCGCGCGCACGCGCATGCCCGAGGTGTTCACCGCCACCGCGCTGCTGGTGGTGCTGGGCACGGCGTGGTTCATGGAACAGGCCGGCCTGAGCCCCGGCCTGGGCGCGTTCCTGGCCGGCGTGCTGCTGGCCGACTCGGAGTTCCGCCACGAGCTGGAAGCGCAGATCGAGCCGTTCCAGGGGCTGCTGCTGGGGCTGTTCTTCATCGCCGTGGGCATGGGCATCGACCTGGACCGCGTGGCCGCCGAGCCATGGCTGATCGCCGGCGGCGTGTCGATCCTGCTGGTGGTCAAGTTCGGCCTGCTGTTCGGCATCGGCCGGCTGGCGAAGCTGCCGGTGCGCAGCGCGCTGATGCTGGGCTCGCTGCTGTGGCTGGGCGGCGAATTTGCCTTCGTGGTATTCCAGGAAGCGCAGCGCGTGCGCCTGCTGGGGGCGGCCAACCACGACCGGCTGGTGGCCATCGTCGGCGTGTCGATGGCGCTCACCCCGCTGCTGCTGATCGGCATGCAGTGGCTGCTGGCGCGGCGCACCGCGCAGGACCGGCGCAACGCCGCGCAGGCGCGCGAGGGCCGCTACGACGTCATCGAGAACCAGCAGCCGAAGGTGCTGATCGCCGGCATGGGCCGCTTCGGCCAGATCGTCGCGCGCCTGCTGACCGCCCAGCGCATCCCGTTCGTGGCGCTGGAGCACAACCCGGAGACGGTGGAGGACCTGCGCCGCTTCGGCAACAAGCTGTACTACGGCGACCCCACCCGCTCGGACCTGCTGCGCGCGGCCGGCGCCGACGCCATCGGCGTGTTCGTGGTGGCGATGGACGACCCGGAGACCAACATCAAGGCGGTGCGGCTGATCCGCCGCATGTACCCGCAGGCCAAGGTGCTGGCGCGCGCACGCAACCGCCAGCACGCCTGGAAACTGATGGACCTGGGCGCCGAGCCGTTCCGCGAGGTGTTCGGCTCCAGCCTGGAGATGGGCGAGCAGGTGCTGGAGGCGCTGGGCGTGCCGGCCGCCACCGCGCGCGAGCACACCCGCCGCTTCCGCGAGCACGACGAGCAGCTGCTGCGCCGCCAGTACCTGGTCTACGACGACGAGGCGGCGGTGATCCAGACCGCCAAGGACGCCCGCGCCGACCTGATGAAGCTGTTCGAGGCCGACGTCAGCGACCCGCCGGCGGC
>JAFADB010000366.1 GCA_023425225.1 Pseudomonadota bacterium | reverse complement strand
TTGCGCGCCAGCTCCTGCTCCTGGAACGGCGGGGTGGCGAAATGCGCGCTGATCTCGGTGCCGCCGCGGATGATCGCCGCCGCCGCGTCCGGGTGCGGCAGCGCCACCTGCAGCGGATCGAGCTGGTTGTAGCCCTTGTCGCCCCAGCGCTGCGCCGAGGCGTACTGCAGCAGCCGCGACTGCACCGACACGCCGACCGCCGGCAGCGCGATGCGGTCGCGCGCGGTGAAGTCGCCGATGCTCTTGATCCGGGGCTGGTTGCTGACCAGGTAGTACGGGAAGTTGCCGAGCGAGGCCACGCCGCGCACGTTCTGGCGGCCGCGGGTGCGGTCCCAGATGGTGAACAGCGGGCCGACGCCGGCACCGGCCACGTCGATCGAGCCGCTCAGCAGCGCATCGTTGACCGCCGCGCCGCCGGACAGCTGCAGGAACTGCACGTCGATGTCCACGCCGGCGGCCTTGCCGTGCTTCTCGATCAGTTTCTGCTCCTGCGCCACGTCCAGCAGCAGGTAGACGATGCCGAACTGCTTGGCCACCCGCAGCCGGCCTTCGGCCTGCGCCTGGGCGCTGGGCAGCAACACCAGCGCGCACAGCGCCAGGGCGAGCAGGGCGGCGACGCGGCGGCGTGCGGGGACGGCGGTCGTGGAAAGGCGGGGCAGGGGCATGCGTCGGTCCGGTCGGGGGAGAAGGGGAATGCGCAAGGCGCGCTCAGAACGGCACGTCGCCCTCGATGGTGGTGCGGTACAGGCGCCGGCGCAGGTGGTCGGGCGTGCCGGCGGCCAGGTGCGTGACCGAGCGGTTGTCCCAGAACACCATGTCGTGCGGCTGCCAGCGGTGGCGGTACACCAGTTCCTCGCGCGTGCTGTGCGCGAACAGCTCGCGCAATAGCGCATCGCTCTCGTCCTGCGGCAGGCCGACGATGCGGGTGGTGAAGTGCTCGCTGACGAACAGCGCGCGGCGGCCGGTTTCCGGGTGGGTGCGCACCACCGGGTGCAGCGCCGGCGCGACCTCGGCGATCTGCTCGGGCGTGAGCGCCGGGCGCCAGGGGCTGCGCGCGCGCAGTTCCTCGTACTTGGCCAGGTAGCTGTGCTCGGCGCGGCGGCCCTCCACCGCGCTCTTCAGCGCCTGCGGCAGGGTGTCCCAGGCCAGGTGCTGGTTGGCGAACAGGGTGTCGCCGCCCTCGGCCGGCAGCTCCTGCGCGTGCAGCAACGAGCCCAGACTGGGGCGCTCCTTGTAGGACAGGTCCGAGTGCCAGTAGTGGCCGGCATCGCCCAGGCCGATCGGCTTGCCGTTCTCCTTGATGTTGGAGACCACCAGCACCTCCGGATGGCCGGGCAACTGGAACGTGCGCAGCACGTGGATCTGCAGCGGCCCGAAGCGGCGGCTGAAGGCGACCTGCTGCGCCGGGGTGATGCGCTGGTCGCGGAACACCAGCACATGGTGGCGCAGGTGCGCCTGGTGCAGGCGGGCGAAGGTGTCATTATCCAGCGGCGCGGACAGGTCCAGGTCCAGCACTTCGGCGCCGAGCGGGCCGTCGAAGGGCACTATCCGCGGGGTAGTGCGTGCGTGCTGCGCCGGCGGGCGCTGGGCAGGGGAAGCCTGGGCGATGGAAGCATGGGCCATGGTCGTGCATCTCGCTGCGGGCGGCGCCCAGTCGGCGCCGACGGACTTGCGACTGTAGGCACGCGCCGCGGCGCGGTGAACGAACCATTGCGATGGTGTTCATGAGCGTTGCGCATGAGCGCGGAACCGGCGGTGTCCGACGTCCGGTGACCGTGGCGCCGCTATTCCTTGAACATCAGCAGCGAGGCGACCAGGATCAGCGCGAAGGCGGCCCAATGGTTCCACTTCAGCGGCTGGCCCAGGTACAGCGCCGAGAACCCGGCGAACACCAGCAGCGTGATCACTTCCTGGATGCCCTTGAGCTGCGGCGCCGAATACACGGCGCTCCCGAGGCGGTTGCCCGGGACCTGCAGGCAGTACTCGAAGAAGGCGATGCCCCAGCTGGCCAGGATCACCACGACCAGCGGCGTGCTCTTGAACTTCAGATGCCCGTACCAGGCGAAGGTCATGAACACGTTGCTGCCGATCAGCAGCAGCACCGGGTACAGGTACGCGGTGAACGGGAGGGACGGCATGGCGGTTCCGATGCGGGGGAGGACGCGCAGTCTGGACCGGCGCGCCGTCGACCGGAAGTGAAGCGTGCGGCCAGCGGGTCGGCACCCGCCGGCCGCGTCGATCACTCCTCGCGCAGCGCCAGCGCCGGTGGCACCTTGAGGATGCGTCGCGTCCCCCACCAGCCGGCCAGCACGCTCAGCGCCACGCCGGATGCGCCGCCCAGCAGCAACGCCGGCCACGGTGGCGCCATCGCCAGTTCGAAGGCCTGCCGCGACACCACTGCGGCGATCGCCGCCGCCGCCGCGACCGCCAGCAGCGATGCCAGCAGCCCGAGCGCGCCGAACTCCACCAGCACCGCGCCGCGCAGCTGGCCGCTGCGCGCGCCGAGCGTGCGCAGCACCGCGCTGTCGTAGCGGCGTTCGCCGGCGGTGGCCTGCAGCGCGGCCAGCAGCACCAGCACCCCGGCCAGCAGGCTGAAGCCCATCACCAGCTGCACCGCCTGGCCGACCCGGTCGATCACCTCGCGCACCCGCTGCAGGATCGCGTCGATGTCCAGCAGCGAGATGTTCGGGTACTGCCGCACCAGCGCCGCCAGTTCGGTCGCCTGCGACGACGGCAGGTGGAAGCTGGAGATCAGGTTGTACGGCGCGTCGCCGACCGCGCCGGCGTTGAGCAGCAGGAAGAAGTTGACCCGGAACGAGTCCCAGTCGGCCTTGCGCAGCGAGGTGACGGTGAAGCTGCGCTCCTGGTCGCCCAGCGCCAGGGTGATGCGGTCGCCGAGCGCGAGCCCGTAGCGTTGCGCCCAGCCGTCCTCGACCGACGCCTCGGCCGCGGTGCTGTCCGCGGCCCAGAAGCGGCCGGCGGTCAGCACGTTGGCATCGGGGAAGTCGTGCCGCCAGGAGAAATTGACCGGGCGGTTGCCGCCATCGCCATCGTCGTCCGGGCCCTGGTCGATGCGCTGCGGCGGGCGGCCGTTGATCGCCACCAGCCGGCCGGTGCTGAACGGCTCCAGCGACGGCGCAGGGACGTCGAGCGCGCGCAGTGTGTCCAGCACCGCCTCGGCCTGCCCGGGCTGGATGTTCATCAGGAAGTAGTTCGGCGTATCGGTGGGCAGGCGCTCGCGCCATTGCCCGAGCAGCCCCGGGCCGACCACCGCCAGCAGCAGCAGCGCGCACAGCGACAGCGACAGCCCGACCAGTTGCACCACGCTGAGCGCGCGGCGCCGGGTCAGCGAGGCCAGGCCCAGCTTCCACGGCCCGCGCAGGCGGTGCTGGATCGCGCGCACCAGCACCAGCAGCACGGCGCCGATCGCGCCGGCCACGAGTGCCAGCAGCGCCAGCCCGCCCAGCACCCAGGCCGCCAGCAGCGCGTCGCCGGCGGCGTACACCGCCAGCGCCACGGTCGCCGCCAGCGCGGCCAGGTAGACCAGCAGCGAGGTCGGCGGCAGCGCGGCGAAACTGCGGTTGAGCACCCGCATCGGCGGCACGTTGCGCAGCCGCAGCAGCGGCGGCAGGCCGAAGCCGAGCAGCAGCAACAGGCCGATGCCGGCTCCGGCCAGGGCCGGGGTGGCCTGCGGCAGCGGCAGGCGGTTCGGGATCAGGCTGCCCAGCGCCTGCACCAGCCCCAGCTGGGCCAGCATGCCCAGCGCCACACCCAGCGCACAGGCGGGGATCGCCAGCAGCACCAGCTGCAGCGCCAGGGTGCCGAGGATGTCGCGCTGGCGCGCACCCAGGCAGCGCAGCACCGCCACCGTGTCGATGCGGCGCAGCGCGAAGCGGTTGGCCGCCAGCGCGGTGGCCACCCCGGCCAGCAGCACCGCCAGCAGCGCGGTCAGCGCGAGGAAGCGGCCGGCGCGGTCGAACGCGCCGCGCACGCCGCGCTGGGCGTTGTCCAGCGTCACCAGCCGGTACTCGCCGCTGCGCGGCTGCAGCCATTGCCGCAGGTCCTCGATGGCGGCGGCATCGCCGGCGAACATCAGCCGGTAGGCCGCGCGGCTGCCGGGACCGAGCAGGCCGGCGGCATCGACGTCGGCACGGTTGACCAGTAGTGGCGGCGACATCTGCAGCAGGCCGTCGGAGGCGTCGGGCTCGGCGCGCAGCACGCGTGTCACCCTGAGCGTGCCGGCGCCGAACTCCAGCTCCTCGCCCGGCTTCAGGCCCAGCGCGTCGAGCAGGCGCGGGTCGGCGTAGGCCTGGCCGCGCGGCGGCGCGCCGGCCGGCCGGCTGGTGGCGTCGGCCAGATCGTCGGCCACCAGCAGCTGCCCGCGCAGCGGATAGCCGTCGCCGACCGCCTTGATGGTGGCCATCTGGCTGGCCTCGCCATGGAACAGCACGCTGGGGAAGCTGACCATGCGCGTGCTGCGCAGGCCGCGCCGTTGCGCCTCTTCGGCGAACGCCTCGGGGATGTCGGTGCGGCCGCTCACGCCCAGGTCGCCGCCCAGCACCTCGGCGGCGCTGGCGCCCAACGCCAGGTTCACCCGGTCCACCAGCGTGCCCACGGCGGTCATCACCGCCACGCCCAGCACCAGCGCGGCGAACACGGTCATCAGGTCGCCGGCGAGGAATTCGCGCCGCAGCGAGCGCGCGGCATGGCGCAGGATGTTCATGGCGCCTCGTCCAGCGGATCGTGGCGCAGGCGGCCATGGTCGATGCGGTAGACGTGGCGGCAGCGCCGCGCCAGGCGCATGTCGTGGGTCACCAGCACCAGCGTGGTGCCGGCCTGGGCGTTGAGCGCGAACAGCAGGTCGCTGACCTGGTCGCCGGTGTTCTGGTCGAGCGCGCCGGTGGGCTCGTCGGCGAACAGGATGCGCGGCCGCGCCACGAACGCGCGCGCGATCGCCACGCGCTGCTGCTCGCCGCCGGAGAGCTGGCGTGGATAGTGCCGCGCCCGTCCGGCCAGGCCGACCGCCTCGAGCACCTCGCGGACCCGCGCCGGGTCCTCGCGCCCGGCCAGTTCCAGCGGCAGCGCCACGTTCTCCTCGGCCGTGAGCGCCGGCAGCAGGTGGAAGCTCTGGAACACGAAGCCGACCTCGCGCGCGCGCAGCGCCGCGCGCGCTTCCTCGTCGAGCGTGTTGAGATCGGTGCCGGCCAGGCTCACGCTGCCGCTGCTGGGCAGGTCCAGCCCGGCCAGCAGGCCGAGCAGGGTGGTCTTGCCGGAACCGGAGGCGCCGACGATGGCGACACTGTCGCCTTCACCGACGATCAAGTCGACGTTGTCGAGAATGTGGACCGTACCCTCCGGTCCGCTGACGGATTTGCCGACGCCGCTTGCGTGGATGGCGATGCGGGTGTGGGGGGCCAGACTGTCGATGAGGAGTCTCCGAATGCGTGGAAAGGGAACGCGGTTCGCCGCAGGGTTCTGGCTACTGCTGGCATGCTCGCTGCTGCTGCCGGCCGTGGCCTGTGCCAAAGGTCCGGCGGGCACGGCCGCCTCGGCGGCCGCGCGGCCAGCACCGGCATCCAGGGGGCCGGTGCTGGTGGTGGGCGACAGCCTCAGCGCTGCCCACAACATCCCTGTGCAGAGCGGCTGGGTCAACCTGCTCGACCAGCGCCTCAAGCAGCAGATGAAGGCGCCGCCGGCCGTGATCAATGCCAGCATCAGCGGCGAGACCAGCTCCGGCGCCCTGACCCGGCTGCCGGGACTGCTGGCCCGGAACAAGCCGTCGGTGGTGGTGATCGAGCTCGGCGGCAATGATGCGCTGCGCGGGCTGACGCCTGCGGAACTGCGCGGCAACCTGGACAGGATGATCCGGCTCAGCCGTGACGCCGGCGCCAAGGTGCTGCTGCTGGGCATCGACGTGCCGCCCAACTACGGGCCCACCTACCGCCAGCGCCTGCGCGCCACCTACGCGGAACTGGCGCAGAAGTACGACGTCGCGCTGCTGCCGTTCCTGCTCGAGGGCGTGGCGCTGCAGCCGGGCCTGATGCAGGACGACGGCCTGCATCCCACCGCCGCCGCGCAGCCGAAGGTGCTGGACAACGTCTGGCCGCTGCTGCGGCCGCTGCTCTGAGCGCCGGGAGCGGATTTCGCGGGCCGTGGCGGCGGTGGCGACAGGCCTTGGCCGGCAAGGCCCGTCGCGGCTGACGCCGTTCCCACGCGAGGCGCAGGCTGGCTTCCGCGCCTTCACGCGTTCTCGACCGGCGATCCGGCATGTTTCACAAAGCTGAAGACTGAGGGAATTCCATGCGTCAGACCAAGGAAACGTCGGGACTCGTCCTGATCGTGGAGGACAACCGCAACATCTCCGAGATGATCGGGGAATACCTGGAAGGGCGCGGTTTCGAGGTGGACTACGCCTGCGACGGCCTCGACGGCTATCGCCTGGCGGCGGAAAACAGTTATGACGTGGTGATCCTGGACCTGATGCTGCCGCGGCTGGACGGCATCGAGGTCTGCCGGCGCCTGCGCAACGACGCCCGCAAGTCGACCCCGGTGCTGATGCTCACCGCACGCGACACGCTCGACGACAAGCTCACCGGCCTGGGTTTCGGCGCCGACGACTACCTGACCAAGCCGTTCGCCATCCAGGAGCTGGAGGCGCGCCTGCGCGCCCTGATCCGCCGCGAGCGCCGCCAGGTGGGCGCCGAGGTGCTCAAGGTGGCCGACCTGGTGCTGGACCCGGTGAGCATGCGCGCCACCCGCGCCGGCACCGAGCTGCAGCTCTCGCCGATCGGCCTGCGCCTGCTGACCATCCTGATGCGCGAATCGCCGCGCGTGGTCAGCCGCCAGGAGATCGAGCGCGAGATCTGGGGCAACGGGCTGCCCGATTCGGACACCCTGCGCAGCCACCTGTACAACCTGCGCAAGATCATCGACAAGCCGTTCGACCGGCCGCTGCTGCACACCGTGCAGAGCGCCGGCTACCGTATCGCCGACATCGCCCAGCCGATGGGCTGACGCTCCTGCGCGGGCGCCCCGGGCGCCCGCGCCGCCGCCAACGCGGATGCCACCCGGCTTGCACGTCGGAGTCACGGCACGCGTTCCTATAATCGCGGCCTTCGAACACGGGTGCCTCCATGCCGTACGGCTTGCCGCGCAAAGTACGCATCGCCTTCATCGTGCAGGCGGCCCTGGCCAGCCTGACGCTGCTGGTGGCCGCGTACCTGGTGTGGATGATCGTGCGCCACAGCCTGGTGCGCACCACGCTGCAGGAGGAGGCGGCGCACTACTGGCAGCTCTACGAGGCCTCGCCGGCGCAGCCGCCGCCCAACACCGTGTACGTGCGCGGCTACCTGGTGATGGCCGGGCATTCGAGCCTGGTCCTGCCCGTCGCGCTGCGCCAGCTGCCGCCCGGCTTCCACCGGACCGGCGACGGCGACATGGTGCTGGTGGACCGCGAACGCGCCGGCACCCTGTACCTGATGTTCCTGCGGCCGCAGGCCGAGAAGCTGTTCCTGTGGTCCGGGGCGCTGCCGATCCTGTTCGCCCTGCTGGCCGTGTTCCTGCTGAGCTGGCTGGGCCATCGCGCCCTGAAGCGGCTGGTGTCGCCGGTGGCCTGGCTGGCGCGACGGGTTTCGCACTGGGATCCGCGCCAGCCCGAGGCCGACGAGCTGGCGCCCTCGCGCCTGCCGGCCGACGTGCAGGGCGAGGCCCGCCAGCTGGCCTCCTCGCTGCACGCGCTGGCGCAGCGGGTCACCGAGCACGTGGCACGCGAGCGCAACTTCACCCGCGACGCCAGCCACGAGCTGCGCACGCCGCTGACGGTGATCCGCGTGGCCAGCGACATGGCGCTGGACGACGAGACGCTTCCGCCGCGTACCACCCGCAGCCTGCAGCGCATCCAGCGCGCCGGCCGCGACATGGAGGCGATCATCGACGCCTTCCTGATCCTGGCGCGCGAGTCGGAAGTGGCGCCGCAGAGCGAGCTGTTCGACGTCGGCGAGGTGGTGCGCTACGAGGCCGACAGCGCCCGCGAGCTGCTGGGCGGCCGCCCGGTGCAGCTGCAGGTGGACATCGGCCAGCCGATGACGCTGCACGCCCCGCCGCGGGTGCTGCACGTGGTGATCAGCAACCTGCTGCGCAACGCCTGCAACTACACCGACGAGGGCTGCATCCGCATCGTGCTGGGCGAGGGGCGGGTGAGCGTGAGCGATACCGGGATCGGCATGTCCGAGGTGTCGCTGCAGCAGGCGTTCGATCCGTTCTACCGCGCCTCGCCGGAACGGCCGCAGGGCACCGGGCTGGGCCTGTCGATCGTGCGCCGGCTGTGCGAGCGCTTCGGCTGGCGCATCGAGCTGCGCAGCGCGCTGGGGGCGGGCACGACCGCCACGGTGTACTTCGGCTGATTGGCAGCGGCGTTCAAC
>JAFADB010000324.1 GCA_023425225.1 Pseudomonadota bacterium | reverse complement strand
ACGATGTCGGCAAGATCGGCATTCCCGACGCCATCCTGCAAAAGCCCGGCAAGCTCACCGAGGGCGAGTGGGAGATCATGCGCCGGCATCCGGTGATCGGCGCCAAGATCATCGGCGAGCACCCGTCAGGACTGCTGCGCATGGCGCAGATCATCGCGCAGAACCACCACGAGAAATGGGACGGCAGCGGCTACCCGAACGGGCTCGCCGGCGAGGACATCCCGCATGCCGCCCGCGTGGTGGCGCTGGCGGACGTATTCGATGCCCTCACCAGCGTGCGCCCGTACAAGCGCGCCTGGTCGGTGGACGAAGCGCTGGACCATGTCCGCCAGGAAAGCGGCAGGCACTTCGACCCGGAACTGGCGCAGATATTCCTCGGCTGCACCGCCGAGATCACACGGATCCGCGAACGCTGGGCCGACTCGCACTGACCCGGAACCCGCGACGACCAGCACGCGGCCGCATGCGAGGACAACATTCGCCGCGCGCGCATCGCGGACGGCGGCCACGCCATGAAACCGGCCGCCCTACCGCAACGCGCCCTGCCCATCCATGATCGCCGGGGCGCGGCACCGCACGCAGGCCAGCCGGACGGACGCCATCGCACGCGCCATCGCTGCCCGCACCACATCGACCACGGCGCGGCGCCACCGGCACACCCGTCGGCATTCGGCCTCATGGAAGCTGCCGGCACGTCGCGTGGATTCGCTGATCGCGCGGGAAACCGGTCCGGTTCCGCAGCAACGAAAAAAGGACCCGAAGGTCCTTTTTTCTTGCGCCGGCAAGCTTCGACAAACGCCTGCAGGCCGATGAACTGGAGCGGGAAACGAGACTCGAACTCGCGACCTCAACCTTGGCAAGGTTGCGCTCTACCAACTGAGCTATTCCCGCTTGGGAGGCGAAATTCTACAGGGAACGGAAACGCTGTCAACCGTTGTTCCCGCCATTCTTACGCTGGTCCATCGCCGCCTTTTCGTCGGCCTTGAGGCTGGGCCATGCCGCGTGCAGGTACTGGAATCCGGACCACAGCGTGAGCAGCGCGGCGACCGCCAGCGTCCAGTCGCCGACGTGGAAGATGAAACGTCCCAGCCAGATTTCCCGGGTCGGGATATGGCCCGGCGTGACCGAATACAGCAGGCACAGCAGCGCGACCATCTGCGCGGTGGTCTTGATCTTGCCGATCATCGCCACGCGCACCTTGGCGCGCTGGCCGATCTCGGCCATCCACTCGCGCAACGCCGATACCGCAATCTCGCGGCCGACGATCACCGCGGCCCAGAACGCCATCCACGGCGTCGGGTGGCCCTGCACGATCAGGAACAGCGCCACGGCCACCATCAGCTTGTCGGCCACCGGGTCCAGGAACGCGCCGAAGGCCGAGTACTGGTGGTAGCGCCGCGCGATCCAGCCATCGAGCCAGTCGGTGATCGCGGCCAGCGCGAAGATCGCCGCACAGGCGAAATTGGTCCAGCGGAAGGGAAGATAGAACACCAGCACCAGCACCGGGATCATCACGATCCGCAGCAGCGTCAGCCAGGTGGGAATGGTCAGCTTCATTCGGGAATTCTACTCGCCTGCCGCGTCAGGCATCGGCAACCCGTGCAGGTTAGCGTAGATGCGCGCGGCCAGTGCGGCGTTGATGCCTTCGACCCGCGCGATCTCCGACTCGCCGGCGGACTTCAACCCGGCCAGTCCGCCGAAATGTTTGAGCAGGCTGGCGCGGCGGCGCGGCCCGATGCCGGGGATGTCCTCCAGCTTGCTGGTCATGCGCGCCTTCTGCCGGCGGCCGCGATGGCCGGTGATGGCAAACCGGTGCGCCTCGTCGCGCACCTGCTGGATGAACTGCAGCGCCGGCGAGGCCGCGCCCGGGCGCAGTTCGCGCCCGTCCGGCAGCACCAGCGTCTCTTCGCCGGGACGACGCTCCACGCCCTTGGCCACGCCCACCAGCAGCACGTTCTCCACGCCCAGGTCGGCCAGCGCCGCCTGCGCCTGCGCCAACTGGCCGGCGCCGCCGTCGATCAGCAGCACGTCGGGCAGCACGCCGTCCTCCTCCACCGCACGGCGGAAGCGACGTTCGATGGCCTGGTGCATGGCCGCGTAGTCGTCGCCGGGCTCGATGCCGCTGATGTTGTAGCGGCGGTACTGGCTGCTCACCGGCCCCTTGGCATCGAACACCACGCACGAGGCCACCGTCGCCTCGCCCATGGTGTGGCTGATGTCGAAGCACTCCACGCGCTTGACCGGCTCGGACAGGCCCAGCATCTCGCGCAGCGCCTCGCTGCGGGCATGCTGCGCGCTGCGGCTGCCGAGCTCGGCCTCCAGCGTGGCCTGGGCATTGCGGCTGGCCAGCGCCACGTAGCCGGCGCGCTCGCCGCGCACGTTCCACTTCAGCGCCACCCGACGGCCGGCCGAAGCGGCCAGTGCGCTCTCGATCAGGCCCGCCTCGGGAATCTCGCGGTCGAGCACGATCTCGGCCGGCGGCGCGTGCTCGGCGTAGTACTGCGAGACGAACGCGGCCAGCACCTCCTCGGCGCTGTCCTCGCCGTTGGTGCGCGGATAGAACGCGCGGGTGCCGAGGTTGCGGCCGTCGCGGAAGGCCAGCAGCAGCACGCAGGCATTGCTGCCCTGCATCGCGCAGGCCAGCACGTCCAGGTCGGCGGCGCGCCCGTCCACGTACTGGCGCGACTGCATGCCACGCAGCGACGCCAGCAGGTCGCGCACCCGCGCGGCGCGCTCGAACTCGAGCTGCTCGGCGGCGTGCTGCATTTCCTGCATCAGCTCCTCGGCCAGTTGGTCGCTGCGTCCCTCCAGGAACAGGCTGGCGCGGCGCACCGACTCGGCATACTCGCCCGCCTCCACCAGGTCCACGCACGGCGCGCTGCAGCGGCCGATCTGGTATTGCAGGCACGGCCGCGAACGGTTGCGGAACACGCTGTCCTCGCAGCTGCGCAACCGGAACAGCTTGTGCATCAGGTTGAGCGTCTCGCGCACCGCGCCGGCACTCGGATACGGGCCGAAGTAGCGGCCGGGCACCGCGCGCGGTCCGCGGTGGAAGGTCAGCCGCGGCCACGATTCGCGGGTCAGCAGGATGTACGGATAGCTCTTGTCGTCGCGCAGCGCCACGTTGTAGCGCGGCGACAGCGACTTGATCAGCTGGTTCTCCAGCAGCAGCGCCTCGGCCTCGGTGCGGGTGACGGTGACGTCCATCCGCGCCACCTGAGAGAGCATGGACATGATCCGCGCGCTCTTGGGCGAGCCGTTGAAATAGCTGGACACGCGCTTGCGCAACGCGCCGGCCTTGCCGACGTACAACAACGTGTCGTCGGCCGAGTACATGCGGTACACGCCCGGGGCGGTGCTGAGATTGGCGACAAAGGCCTTGCCGTCGAATCGGCTGGGTTCGCCTGCAGTCATTCCTGGATATCGATCTCGCTCAGTTGCCCGCTGGCCGGTTCGTACTTCAGCAGCGCATGCGCATCGGTCTCGGCGATCCACACCGCTTCGCCGGTGACCGCCAGCCCCGCCGGCCCGCGCAGCGGACGCGGCAGCGCCACGGTCGACAGTTCGCCGCCGCCCAGCCGCAGCACGCGCAAGCTGCCGTTGCCGCTGTCGGCGATCCACAGCAGCGGCGCATCGGGGCTCAGCGCGATCGCCTGCGGATACTGCAGGCTGGCCTGGCTGCGCGGGCCGTCGACATCGCCGAACTCCCAGTTGCCGCGCCCGCCCAGCAGCGTCTGCACCAGGTCGCCGTTGAGCTGCAGCGAACGCACCGACGAGGCCAGCGCATCGCACACGTACAGCGTGTGCTGCACCAGCGCCAGGCTGGTGGGCTGGGCGAACGCGGCCAGGTGCCCGCTGCCGTCGCGCACCTCCAGCGCACCGGAACCGGCGCGCCAGAACAGCTCGCGGCGCCCGAGGTCGTAGCTCCAGATGCGGTTGTCGCCGGTCATCGCGACGTGCACCTGGTTCTGCGCCACCACCACGTCGCGCGGATGGTTCAGCGACACCTGCCTGGGCTGCGCCACGGCCCCCTCCACCGGCTCGCCGGCGCGGCCGTTGCCGCACAGCGTGTCCACGTGTCCGGTGGAGAGATTGATCCGGCGCAGCGCATGGTTGCCGGTGTCGGCCACGTACAGCGACTCGCGCAGCAACGCGATGCCCTGCGGCCGGCAGAACGCCGCCTCGCCGACGTCGCCGTCGACGAAATCGGCCGTGCCGATGCCGAAACTGCGCAGCACGCGCCCGCCGTGGCTGCATTCGAGGATGCGATGGTGGCCGCTGTCGGCGACATACAGCCGCTCCGGCGTGACCGCCAGGCCCATCGGGAACCGCAATGCCAGGCGCGGTTCGGCATTGGCCTCGCCGCCCCGGTCCAGGTCGTCGTTGGAGGCGTAGCTGTCCTCGCACAGCGCTCCCAGCGCCTTGTCGAGGTCGCCACCCTGGGCCCCGACCAGGCGTGCCTGTTCGTTGCCCTGGCTGTCGAACAGGACCAGGGTCGGCCAGGATTCGACCGCAAAACTGCGCCAGGCCAGCCAGTCGCGGTCCAACACGGCCGGCAAGACGGCGCCCTGCTGGCGCAGCAGCTTGAGCGAATAGGCCGGGTCGCGCTCGCTGTCGAAGCGCGGCACCTGCATCACGATCACCTGCGCCCTGCCCGGATTGCGCGCGCACCATTGCGCCAGTTCCGCCAGCCGCTGCACGCACCAGATCGAGGCGGCATTGACGAAGGCCAGCACCAGCGGGCGTCCCCGGTGCTGCTGCAGGGTGGACGGCCTGGCGTTGAGCCAGGTGCAGGAATCCGGCAGTTCCTTGGCGGGATGGGTGCTCATGCGTCGATTATGCAGGAAGCCATCGCCCGCGAAAGCCGCTGCACCGTGCCCTCAGCCGCCTGCTGCACCCGCTCCCACACCTGCTCGAACTGCCGCGCACCGCCGGTGTAGGGATCGGCAAGGTCTTCGGCGCCGGCCACGCCGGCCCACGGCAGCCACAACGCCACCCGCTGCCTGGCCGTGGGCGGCGCCCGCCTGCCGACGTCGTGCAGGTTGTCGCGGTCGGCGCACAGGATCCAGTCGAAACGCGAGAAGTCGTCCGCATCGATCCGCCGCGCCCGCAGCGTGGCGATGTCCACGCCATGCCCGCGCGCGCAGGCGATCGCGCGCGGGTCCGGCGGCTGACCGGCGTGCCAGCCGCCGGTGCCGGCCGAATCCACCTGCACCCTCCCCTTCAGCGGCGAGGCCTCGATGCGGGCGCGCAGCGCGCCCTCCGCCATCGGCGAGCGGCAGATGTTGCCCAGGCAGACCAGCAACAACCGCATCAGGACACGGATGCCAGATAGGCCTCGGCGCGCTGCAGGTCCTCCGGCGTGTCGATGCCGGGCGGGAACGGCTCGGGCGTCACCTCCACGGCGATGCGGAAGCCGGCCTCCAGCACCCGCAGCTGCTCCAGCGATTCCATCGTCTCCAGCATGCCGGCAGGCATCTGCGCGAACTGCCTGAGGAAGTCGACCCGGTAGGCATAGATGCCGATATGCCGGAACCAGCTGCCCTGCGGCAGCTCCGTGCGGCTGCGGGCGAAGCCGTCGCGATGCCAGGCGATGGGCGCGCGGCTGAAGTACAGCGCATCGCCGTCCACGTTCTTCACCAGCTTGACCACGTTGGGATCGAACAGCTCCTCGGCCGAATCCACATAGGCCGCCAGCGTCGCCATCTGCGCGCCGCTGGCGGCCAGGGTCGCGGCCACCGCCTGGATGCCGGAGACCGGCGCGAACGGCTCGTCGCCCTGCAGGTTCACCACCAGCGTGTCGTTGCTCCAGCCGGCCACCTGCGCGCAGGCCGCCAGGCGATCGGTTCCCGAAGCCAGGTCCGATGCGGTCATCGCCACCGAAACGCCCGCCAGGCCGGCGACGGCATCGGCGATGCGCACATCGTCGGTCGCCACCCAGACCTCGCGCGCGCCGGCCGCCAGCGCGCGCCCGGCCACGCGCGCGATCAGCGGCTCGCCGCCGAGCAGGCGCAACGGTTTGCCCGGCAGGCGCGTGGAAGCGTGCCGGGCCGGGATGGCCACCACGAAATCGACGGCAGGTGCGTTCATCATCGGTCTCCGGGTATCGCTGCTATGGGGAAAAGATACATGCGCGCTCAGGCAATCGCCGCCGCGGGCCGTTGCCGAGACGGCCTGCAGGCGTCCATTGCGAAGCAGGAGGCAGGGTGGCGTGGGTAGGCTCCGCAGCAGAAGCCCCCCTCCCCAACCCTCCCCCGCGCGCTGCGCGCGCAAGGGAAGGCAAAAAGGCAATCCCGGCTGTCGGGCGGTGACCACCATCGTGCGGCCGGCTCAACCGGCGGAATGGCGCGGGGCAAGCTTGTCCAGGCGGTCCAGCAACGCCACCCAGAAGGCCGCCGGCAGTTCCGCCTGCAACGGCACGCTGTAGCACCAGGCATTGGCGAAGGCGGCGCACTTGACTGCATCCTTCTCGGTCATCAGTACCGGCAACTGGCTGCCCAGTTCCAGGTCCTGCGGCCGGTAGTGGTGGTGGTCGGGGAACGCATGCGGCACCACGGCGATGCCGAGCTCGCGCAGCATGGCGAAGAAGCGCTGCGGGTGGGCGATGCCGGCCACCGCGTGCACCCGCTGGCCGGCGAACGTGGACAGCGCCCGCGTCCGTCCTCCGACCATCGGCACCGCGCTGTCGATGCGCAGGCGCATCTGCCATTCGCCGAATCCGCTGCCGGCCTGGGCAGTGCCGCTCTCGCCGCCCTGCCCCAGGTTGACCACGCGGAAATCGCATTCCTCGGAGCGCGAGGCCGGCTCGCGCAACGGGCCGGCCGGCAGCATGCGGCCATTGCCGTAGCGGCGATTGGCGTCGATGACCTCGATCTCGATATCGCGCGCCAGCCGGTAGTGCTGCAGGCCATCGTCGCTGACGACGATGTCGCAGCCCTTGCCGACCAGCGCACGCGCCGCGGCGACACGGTCGCGGTCCACCCTGACCGGCGCCCCGGTCTTGTGCGCGATCAGCACCGGCTCGTCCCCGCCCAGGTCCGGTGTGGTGTCGGCCTGCACCCAGCGCGGCGTACCGCCGTCCTGGCGGCCGTAGCCGCGGCTGGCCACGCCCGGTTTCCAGCCTTCCGCACGCAGGCGCTGCACCAGCTCGATCACCAGCGGCGTCTTGCCGGCACCGCCGGCGGTGATGTTGCCGACCACGATGACCGGCACCGCCACCTGCACCCGCCTGCGCCAGCCGCGCCGGTACAGCCAGCGACGCACGCCGACCACGGCCGCGTACAGCCACGACAGCCCCCGCATCGGCAAGGGCGGCTGCCCCTCGCCGTACCAGTAAGACGGCGAAACCGGACCCTTCTGGCTCATGCGGACTGCTTTTCCCTGAATTGCATGGCGTGCAGGTGCGCGTACAGGCCGTCGAGGGCCAGCAGTTCGGCATGGGTGCCGCGCTCGACGATGCGCCCCTGGTCCATCACCAGCACCTGGTCGGCGTGCTCGATGGTGGACAGGCGATGGGCGATCACCAGCGTGGTGCGGTCGGGCATCAACCGTTCCAGCGCATCCTGCACCAGGCGCTCTGATTCGTTGTCCAGCGCGGCGGTGGCCTCGTCGAGGATCAGGATCGGGGCGTCCTTGAGCATTGCCCGGGCGATCGCCAGGCGCTGGCGCTGGCCACCTGACAGGCGCCCGCCCTTGCTGCCGATCCCGGCCTGCATGCCCTCGGGCAGGGTCTGCACGAACTCCATCGCGTTGGCGCCGTGCACGGCACGCTCCATGGCCTCGGCCGGGGCGTCGCGCAGCTCGCCGTAGGCGACGTTGTCGGCCACGGTACCGTTGAACAGCATCACCTGTTGGCCGACCAGGGCGATCTGCCGACGCAGGTCGGCCAGCCGGTACTCTTCCACGGGATGGCCATCGAGCAGGATCTGCCCGGATTCGTGTGCGTAGAAGCGCGGGATCAGCTTGACCAGGGTGGACTTGCCGCTGCCGGAACGGCCGACGATCGCGGTCACCGTGCCCGGCCGGGCGACGAAGCTCACGTCGATCAGCGCCGGCTGCGCCTCGCCGGGATAGCGCGCGGTGACGTGGCGGAACTCGACCAGCCCGTGTGCCCGCGCCAACGGGCGGGTGCCGGTATCGGGCTCGTCGTCCACGTCCAGGACCGCGAACAGCCGCTCGGCCGAGGCTACGCCGCGCTGCAGCATGTTCTGCACGTTGGTCAGGTTCTTCAGCGCCGGGATCATGCCGATCATTGCGGTCATCAGCGCCACGAAGCCGCCGGCGCTCAGGCGCCCGGACAGCGCCTGCCCGCCGGCCAGGTACAGCAACAACGCCAGGCCCACGGCCCCCATGATCTGTACCACCGAGGAGGAGATGCCGCGGGTGGACTCCACCTTCATGGCCAGCTCCAGGTTGCGGTCGGCCAGCGCCCGGTAGCGCTCCTGCTCCAGCGCCTGGGCGCCGTAGATCTTCACTTCCTGCTGGTTGTTGAGCACTTCGTCGGCGGTCTGGAACAGCGCCGCGCTGCTCTCCTGGATGCGGTGGCTGACCCGGCGGTAGCGCCGCGCGACCTTGTTCATCACCCAGGCCAGCGGCGGGCCGAGCACCAGGATCGCCAGGGTCACCTGCCAGCTGGTGATCAGCATCACCACCAGCGCGGCGACGATCTGCAGGAAGTTCTGCAGCATCACCTTCATCGAGTCCACCGCGGCCTGGGCGACCTGGTCGCTGTCCGAGCCCA
>JAFADB010000317.1 GCA_023425225.1 Pseudomonadota bacterium | reverse complement strand
CGCCGAGCTTGACGTTGTCGATGCGCACCCGGCGCAGCTGGGTGACGCGGTAGCCGAACTCGGCCGCCATCAGCCGGATCTGCCGGTTCAGACCCTGCTCGAGCACGATGCGGAAGCCGAACTTGGCGATGCGCGCGGTGCGGCACGGCAGCGTCTTCTGCCCGTGGATGATCACCCCGCGCGCCATGGCGCGCAGGAACTCGTCGGTCACCGGCTTGTTCACCGCCACCAGGTACTCCTTCTGCCGGCGGTTCTCCGCGCGCAGGATCTGGTTGACGATGTCGCCGTTGCTGGTCATCAGGATCAGCCCCTCGGACTCCTTGTCCAGCCGCCCGACCGGGAAGATGCGCTGCTCGTGGCCGACGAAGTCGACGATGTTGCCCTTGACCGCGCTCTCGGTGGTGCAGGTGACGCCGACCGGCTTGTTGAGCGCGATGTAGACATGGCGCCGCCCGCTCTTGCCGGCGGCGCGGGCGCGCAGCGGCTGCCCGTCCAGCTTCACCTCGTCGCCCTCGCCGACCACCGCCCCGGCGCCGGCGGCGATGCCGTTGACGGTGACGCGACGTTCGCCGATCAGGCGGTCGGCCTCGCGGCGCGAGCAGAAGCCGGTCTCGGCGATGTGCTTGTTCAGGCGTGTGGTCATCGGGGCGGGGATCACGACGTAAGGAAAGGACGCTCGCGCGGGAAGGGAACGGAGCGCCATCCCTCCTCCCGTTCACGGGAGAAGGTGCCCCGAAGGGATGGACGAGGGTGCTTCCGGGCGCCTGCGGCGCCCTCCCCCATCCGCCTTCGGCACCTTCCCCCGCAAGCGGGGGAAGGGAACAAGCAGGAGAACGGAACGGCCGGTGCCGCTCAGGCGCCGCGCGGGCCCCGCGGCTTGGGCGGGCCCTTGCGGTGCGGCGCGGCCGGCTTGTCGCCGAAACGGCCGGGCTTGCCCGCCGGCTTGCCGGCATGGCCGGACCGGGGCTTGAACGCGCGCGGCGGCGCATCGCCCTCGCTGCCGTCGACCTTGCGCATCTGCAGCTGCTGGCCGGACACCCAGACCTTCTTCAGGTGCTGCAGCAGCTCGCGCGGCATCTCCGCCGGCAGGTCGAGGATGGAATGGTCGTCGTGGATGTCGATGCGGCCGATGTAGCGGCTCTCCAGCCCGGCCTCGTTGGCGATGGCGCCGACGATGTTGGCCGGCTTGACGCCATGCGCGTGGCCGACCTCAATGCGGTAGGTCTCCATGCCGAACTCGGGCTCGCCGCGCGGCGCCTTGGGCTTGGCATCGCGGCGCGGCCGCTCGAAGCTGCCGACATCGCGCTCGTAGTCGAAGTCTCCGCCATGCGCAGGCGGTTCCGCCGCCGCGCGCGGGGCATGCTCGCGCGGCTCGCGGGCCGGGCGCGGCGCCCGCTCGAACTTCGGCTCGAAACGCGGCGCGCGTTCACCGTGCTCGTGCCGCGCCGGTCGCGTGCCGGCCTCGTGCGCGGCACGCGACGGTGCCGACAGCAGGAACGGCGTATCGCCCTGCAGCAGCTTGGCCAGCGCCGCGGCGATCTCGATCGCCGGCACCTCGCGCTCGCGCTCGAAGCGCTGCACCAGTTCGCGGTAGAACGCGATGTCGCCTTCGTCCAGGGTCTCGGCAATGCGCTCCATGAACCGGGCCACGCGATGGTCGTTGACCGCCTCCACGCTGGGCAGCTGCATCTCCTCGATCGGCTGCCGGGTGGCGCGCTCGATCGCGCGCAGCATGCCCTTCTCGCGCCCGCTGACGAACAGGATGGCATCGCCGCTGCGGCCGGCGCGGCCGGTGCGGCCGATGCGGTGCACGTAGCTCTCGGTGTCGTAGGGAATGTCGTAGTTCAGCACGTGGCTGATGCGCTCCACGTCCAGTCCGCGCGCGGCCACGTCGGTGGCCACCAGGATGTCGAGCTGGCCGTCCTTGAGCTGCTGGATGGTCTTCTCGCGCTGCGCCTGCTGGATGTCGCCGTTGATCGCCGCCGCCGCCAGTCCGCGCGCCTGCAGCTTGCCGGCCAGTTCCTCGGTGCCGGCCTTGGTGCGGGCGAACACGATCATCGCGTCGTACGGCTCGACCTCGAGGATGCGGGTCAGCGCATCGAGCTTGTGGGTGCCGCCGACATACCAGTAGCGCTGGCGGATGTTGGCCGAAGTGGTGGTCTTGGCGGCGATGGTGACTTCGGCCGGGTCGACCAGGTAGGTCTGGGCGATGCGCCGGATCGCCGGCGGCATGGTCGCCGAGAACAGTGCCACCTGGCGCTTCTCCGGCAGCTTCTTGAGCACCGCCTCGACATCGTCGATGAAGCCCATGCGCAGCATCTCGTCGGCCTCGTCCAGCACCAGCGTCTTCAGCTCGGACAGGTCCAGGGTGCCGCGGTCCAGGTGGTCGATCACCCGCCCCGGCGTGCCCACCACCACGTGCGCGCCGCGCTTGAGCGCGGCCAGCTGAGGGCCGTAGCTCTGGCCGCCGTACACCGGCAGTACGTGGAAGCCGGGGATGTGGCCGGCGTAGCTGTGGAACGCCTCGGCCACCTGGATGGCCAGTTCGCGGGTCGGCGCCAGCACCAGCGCCTGCGGCTTCCGCTGCGACAGGTCGACGTTGGACAGCACCGGCAGCGCGAACGCACCGGTCTTGCCGGTGCCGGTCTGCGCCTGGCCGAGCACGTCGCGGCCGGCGAGCATGGCGGGAATGGTGGCCGCCTGGATCGGCGACGGCGTCTCGTAGCCGATATCGGACACGGCCTGCATGACAGCAGCGGAGAGGCCGAGGTCTGCGAACTGCAGCGGCGCGGGGGTATCTTGGGACATGGGTAACTCCGGGGGCGCCGCCGCGAACGGGCGGGCCAAAGGACGCTATTGTGCAGCCTGGCGGGGGCTGTGTCGAAAACGCCATTCAGCTGCGAGGCGGCCTGTGACGAAACGCCCCGCCGCGCGAATCACTCCACATGCCCGCATACACGCCGCCCATGTCCAGTGCTGCCCACGCCGCCGCCGGAGACCATGACCGCTTTGCCGCGCTGCTGGAAGGCCATCGCGGCATCCTGGTGAAGGTCGCCGGCAGCTACGCCTTCAATCCCGAGGATCGCGCCGACCTGCAGCAGGAGATCGCCGCCCAACTGTGGCGCGCCTTCCCCGGCTACGACCCGGCCCGGCCGTTCTCCACCTGGATTTACCGCATCGCCCTGAACGTGGCGATCTCGCAGCTGCGCCTGCGGGGCCGCGATCGCGACGCGGTGGCGCTGGAGGCCGCGCCGGAGCTGGTGGATACCGCCACGCCCACGCCCGAACACGAGCGCAACGTGCAGGCGCTGTACCGCTTCATCGCCGCGCTGGCGCCGCTGGACCGGGCCTTGATGCTGCTCTACCTGGAGGACCGCGGCCGGCGCGAGATGGCCGACGTGCTGGGCCTGAGCGAAACCAACGTCACCACCCGGATCAGCCGCCTCAAGCAGCGCATCGCCAACGAACTCTGACCTTGGCCCATCCCGTCCAAACCGCAGGCACTGGAGACCCGCAATGGAACCCGATGAACTGAAACTCGCATGGCAGTCGCTGGAACGGCGGCTCGCGCAGCACGACACCCTCCAGCGCGAGGTGCTCAGGGAACGCAAGCTCGACACCGCGCGCCGCGGCCTGCGCCCGCTGTTCTGGGGCCAGTTGCTGCAGTTCCTGCTCGGCATCGGCCTGATCGCGCTGGGCGTGGCCTGCTGGACCGGCAATACGGGCGTTCCCGGCCTGCTGGCGGCCGGGATCCTGGTGCACGCCTTCGGCGTGCTCAACGCGGCCGCGGCCGGCATCATCCTGGGGCTGCAGGCCAGCATCGACTATGCCGCTCCGGTACTGGCGATCCAGAAGCGCATGGCCCTGTTGCTGCGTTTCCAATCGCTCAATGCCGTGGCCTGCGGCCTGCCCTGGTGGATCATGTGGGTGCCGGTGGTGGTGGCCTTCGCCGGGCTGCGTCCGCTGGACCCGCAGGCCGGCACGCCGGCATGGATCTGGCTCAGCCTGGCTGTCGGCGTGGCCGGACTGCTGGGCACCTGGGGACTGGCGCTGTGGCGTCGCCGCAGCCCGGCGTCTTCGGAAGCGGACGGGGAGCAACGCGCCGACGGCACCGACGGCATCCGCCGCAGCCAGCGCATCCTCGACGAGATCGCCCGCTTCGAGCGCGGGTGATCGCGTCGCTCACGCCGGTGTCCGCCGCTCCTGGATGTCCAGCTGCGACGGCCGCGGGTAGTACACCGGCGAGGTCAGGTCCACGCCGGCCTCGGCGAACACCGCCTGCACGTTGAAGCGCAGGTCCGAGTAGATGTACGGCAGCCGCAGCGGCTTGCGGGTGT
>JAFADB010000275.1 GCA_023425225.1 Pseudomonadota bacterium | reverse complement strand
GCTTCGCCTTCGAGAAGTTCCCGCAGGCCGACGCCCGCCTGACCACGCAGATGAAGTCGGTGGGCGAGGTGATGGCGATGGGCCGCACCTTCCAGGAGTCGGTGCAGAAGGCGCTGCGCGGGCTGGAAACCGGCAAGGTCGGCTTCGACCCGACCGGGCTGGACCTGTCCAGCGAGGATGACCTGGCCACGCTCAGGCGCGAGCTCAAGGCGCCCGGCCCGGAGCGGCTGTTCTACGTGGGCGACGCCTTCCGCGCCGGCCTGAGTGTGGAGGACATCCACGCGCTGTCGTTCATCGATCCGTGGTTCCTCGACCAGATCGAGGAGATCATCGCCGCCGAGCAGCAGTTGGCCGCCGATGGCATCGACGCGCTCGACGCCGCACGCCTGCGCAAGCTCAAGCGCGCCGGCTTCTCCGATGCACGGCTGGCGCAGCTGGCCGGCACCAACGAGGCCGCGGTGCGCGCGCTGCGCCGCGCCCACAAGGTGCGCCCGGTGTACAAGCGGGTGGACTCGTGCGCGGCCGAGTTCGCCACCGACACGGCCTACCTGTACTCGACCTACGAGGACGAGTGCGAGGCCGCGCCGACCACCCGCGACAAGATCATGATCCTCGGCGGCGGCCCCAACCGCATCGGCCAGGGCATCGAGTTCGACTACTGCTGCGTGCACGCCGCGCTCGCCCTGCGCGAGGACGGGTTCGAGACCATCATGGTCAACTGCAACCCGGAGACCGTGTCCACCGACTACGACACCTCCGACCGCCTGTACTTCGAGCCGCTCACGCTCGAGGACGTGCTGGAGATCGTCGAGCTGGAGCAGCCCAAGGGCGTGATCGTGCAGTACGGCGGGCAGACCCCGCTCAAGCTCGCCCGCGCGCTGGAGGCCAACGGCGTGCCGGTGATCGGCACCTCGCCGGACTCGATCGACCTGGCCGAGGACCGCGAGCGCTTCCAGAAGCTGGTGGACAAGCTGGGCCTGAAGCAGCCGCCGAACCGCATCGCCCACAACGCCGACGAGGCATTGGTGCTGGCGCGCGAGATCGGCTACCCGCTGGTGGTGCGCCCGAGCTACGTGCTTGGCGGCCGCGCGATGGAGATCGTCTACGGCGAGGCCGACCTGGCACGCTACGTGCGCGATGCGGTCAAGGTGTCCAACGACTCGCCGGTGCTGCTGGACCGCTTCCTCGACAACGCGGTCGAGGTGGACGTGGACCTGATCGCCGACAAGGACGGCAACACCCTGATCGGCGGCGTGATGGAGCACATCGAGGAGGCCGGCGTGCACTCGGGCGATTCCTCCTGCTCGCTGCCGCCGTACTCGCTGTCGGCGGCCACCCAGGACGAGCTGCGCCGGCAGGTGGTCGAGCTGGCCAAGGCGCTGCACGTGGTCGGGCTGATGAACACCCAGTTCGCGATCCAGACCGACGACGCGGGCAACGACACCGTCTACCTGCTGGAAGTGAACCCGCGCGCCTCGCGCACGGTACCGTTCGTGTCCAAGGCCACTGGCGTGGCGCTGGCCAAGATCGCCGCGCGCTGCATGGCCGGCAGCACGCTGGCCGAGCAGGGTGCCACCAAGGAAGTCGTGCCCGACTACTACTCGGTGAAGGAGGCGATCTTCCCGTTCGCCAAGTTCCAGGGCGTGGACCCGATCCTCGGTCCGGAGATGCGCTCCACCGGCGAGGTGATGGGCGTGGGCCGCTGCTTCAACGCCGCCTTCGCGCGCGCGCAGGAAGCCGGCGGGATCAAGGCGCCGCCGGTGGGCAAGGTGTTCCTGTCGGTGCGCGACCCGGACAAGCGGCGCGTGCTGCCGGTGGCGCAGCTGCTGGTCGAGCGCGGCTATGACCTGGTGGCCACCCGCGGCACCGCGGCCTGGCTGCAGCAGCACGGGCTGACGTGCGAGGTGGTCAACAAGGTGGTCGAGGGCCGTCCGCACATCGTCGACCTGATCAAGAACGGCGAGATCGTCTACATCGTCAACACCACCGAGGGCCGGCAGGCGATCAACGACTCGTTCTCCATCCGCCGCGAGGCGCTGCAGCAGCGGGTCACCTACTCGACCACGGTTGCCGGCGCGCGCGCGCTGGTGCATTCACTCGAATTCCGCGGCAGCGGCCCGGTGTGGTCGCTGCAGGAACTGCACAAGGAGCTGCAAGCATGAGAGCCCCCATCACCGCCAAGGGCGCGCAGCGCCTGCGCGAGGAGCTGGAACACCTGAAGTCGGTCAAGCGGCCGGAGATCATCACCGCGATCGCCGAGGCGCGCGAGCACGGCGACCTCAAGGAGAACGCCGAGTACCACGCCGCGCGCGAGCAGCAGGGCTTCATCGAAGGCCGCATCAAGCAGCTCGAGGGCGAGCTGTCGCACGCCGAGGTCATCGACATCTCCAAGCTCAACGCCGGCAGCAAGATCGTGTTCGGCGCCACCGTGGTGCTGGCCGACGTGGAGACCGACGAGGAGAAGAAATACCAGATCGTCGGCGACCTGGAGGCGGACATCAAGCAGGGTCTGATCGCGGTGTCCTCGCCGGTGGCGCGTGCGCTGATCGGCAAGCTGGAGGGCGACACCATCGCCATCGAGGCGCCCGGCGGCCACCGCGAGTACGAAGTGGTCAGCGTCGCCTACGTCGACTGACCGCCGATGAGCGCCGCCACGCTGCTGCTGCCGGCGCGCAACCGCCTGGCCGGCGCGCGCCTTTCGCCGGCCGTGGCCAGGGCATTGGGCCGGGCCGAGCGCGGCAGTACCGAGCCCGGCGAGCGTGCACAGTTGCTGCGGCATTTCCGGCTCGTTCCCGCGCATTGGCCGGTGGCGGCCTTGACGCGCCAGCTCGATGCCGGCGATGCCGCGCGATCGGCGTGGGTGCGTGCCGACCCGGCCCACGTGGCGCCGGACATGCAGGGCGCGCGGCTGATGGGCTATGGCCCGTCGCTGGATATCGACGAGCATGACGTAGCCGCGCTGCTGCCGGCGCTGAAGCCGCTGTTCGGCGATGCCGGCCTGCTGCTGGACGCGCCGGTGCCGTCGCGCTGGTACCTGCAGGTGGCAGCGGGGCTGGAATTGCCCGAGTTCGCCGAACCCGGCGAGGTCCTCGGCGCCGACCTGTTCGACCAGCTGCCGCAGGGCGTGGCCGGCCGCCGTTGGCGCGCGCTGATGACCGAGGCGCAGGTATTGCTGCACCAGCATCCGTGGAACCGCGAGCGCGCCGCATGCGGCAAGCCGGCGATCAATTCGCTGTGGTTCTGGGGCGGCGGCGAGCTGCCGCAGGCGGTGACCTCGCCGCATGCGCAGGTGCGCAGCCGCGAACCGCTGCTGCGCGCGCTGGCATTGGCCAGCGGCGCCGATGGCGATGACGGTTCAACGGTCGACGCGCTGGTGGACCTGCGCCACCTGCGCTCGCTCGAGCAGATCGACGGCGAGGCGATCGCGCCGCTGCTGGCGGCGTTGCAGCGGCGCGAGCTCGGGCAGCTCGTGCTGGATTTCCAGGACGGCGCCCGTTTCGCCATCGACAACCGGCAGCGCTGGCGCGTCTGGCGCCGACCTCTGGCCACACTGGACGCATGAGCGACGCGGTGCGCATCACCCGCCGCGTCGCCGCGGCTGCCGGGCATTGGCCCGAGGACATGCCGGCGCTGCTGCGCAGGCTGTACGAAATGCGCGGGGCCACGAGCCTGGAGCAGGCACGGCCGCGCCTGGCGCAGCTGCTGCCGCCGGCGCAACTGGGCAACATCGATGCCGCGGTGCGGCTGCTCGCCGAGGCGATCGCCGCGCAGCGGCGCATCCTGGTGGTCGGCGATTTCGACTGCGACGGCGCCACCGCCTGCGCGGTCGGCGTGCGCGGCTTACGCATGCTTGGCGCCGCCCACGTCATGCATGCCGTGCCCAACCGCATGGTGCACGGCTACGGCCTGTCGCCGGCGCTGGTGGAGGAACTGGCCGCGCTGCAGCCCGAGCTGTTGGTCACCGTCGATCACGGCATCGCCTGCCATGTCGGCGTGAGCGCCGCCAAGGCCAGGGGCTGGCAGGTGCTGGTGACCGATCACCACCTGCCCGGGCAGACGCTGCCGCCGGCCGATGCGATCGTGGATCCCAACCTCGCGGGCGACGGCTTCCCGAGCAAGGCGCTGGCCGGGGTGGGGGTGATCTTTTACGTGCTGCTGGCGCTTCGAAGCCACCTGCGCGATGCCGGAGCCTTTGCCGGGCAGGAGCCGGATCTGTCGGTGTTGCTCGACCTGGTGGCGGTCGGCACGGTGGCCGACCTGGTGCCGCTGGACCTCAACAACCGTGCACTGGTGTCGGCCGGGCTGCGGCGCTTGCGGCAGGGCAGGGGCTGCACCGGCTTGCGGGCATTGATCCAGGCCAGCGGGCGCGACCCGGCGCGGCTGAGCGCAACCGACATCGGCTTCGCCCTGGCACCGCGGCTCAATGCCGCCGGCCGGCTGGAGGACATGGCGCTGGGCATCGAGCTGCTGCTGACCGAGGACGCGGCGCAGGCGCGCGAGATCGCCGCGCTGCTGGAAGAGATCAATGCCGAGCGCCGGGCGGTGCAGCAGGTCATGACCGACGACGCCGAAGCCGCGGTGGCCAAGGCCATGCTGGCGACCGCCGGCGAGATGCCGCTTGCCGCCTGCCTGTTCGATGGGCAATGGCATCCCGGCGTGGTCGGCCTGGTCGCCTCGAAGATGAAGGACCGCCTGCATCGCCCGGTGATCGCCTTCGCCCCGGCCGAGCCGGGCAGCGAGCAATTGCGCGGCTCGGCGCGCTCGATCGCCGGCTTGCATATCCGTGACGTGCTGGCGGCGGTGGATGCGTGCAATCCCGGGCTGATCGACAGGTTCGGCGGCCACGCGATGGCGGCCGGCCTCAGCCTGCCGCTGCAATCGCTGCCGCAATTCAAGCAAGCCTTCCTCGCGCAGGTGACGGCCAGCATCGATGCCGTGCTGCTGCAGGCCGAGCTGTACAGCGACGGCGAGCTGGGCGTGCACGAGCTGGACCATGCCCATGCCGAGGCGATGCGCCTGGCTGGTCCATGGGGGCAGGGCTTTCCCGAGCCGCTGTTCGACGGTGAATTCCAGGTGCTGCAGTGGCGCGTGCTGAAGGAGCGCCACCTGAAGCTGAGCCTGCGCTGCCACGGACGTAGCGAGCCGCTCAACGCCA
>JAFADB010000164.1 GCA_023425225.1 Pseudomonadota bacterium | reverse complement strand
GCAGGATCACCCCGGCCAGCGAGGCGCGGCGGATCTCCGGGTCGGTGAACGCCGGGCGCGCCTGGAAATCGGCCTCGGCGTACAGCCGGTAGCACACGCCCTCGGCGATGCGCCCGCAGCGGCCGGTGCGCTGGTTGGCACTGGCCTGGCTGATCGGCTCGATGTGCAGCCGGTCGAGTTTCTGGCGCGGGCTGTAGCGCTTGACCCGGGCGTAGCCCGGATCGACCACGTAGCGGATGCGCGGCACCGTCAGCGAGGTCTCGGCGACGTTGGTGGCCAGCACGATGCGCCGCTGCGGGCCGGGATTGAACACCCGGTCCTGGTCCTTGGCCGACATCCGCGCGTACAGCGGCAGCACCTCGGTGGCGCGGTACTTGCGCCGCTCCAGCGCCTGGTGGGCATCGCGGATCTCGCGCTCGCCGGGCAGGAACACCAGCACGTCGCCGCGCGCGTCCTCGCGGGTGATCTCGTCCACCGCGGCGACGATGGCGTCGTTGACCGTGCGTTCGCCCTCGCGCGCCTCGCCGTCGGCATCCGTGTCGCCTTCCAGCGGCCGGTAGCGCACTTCCACCGGCCAGGTGCGGCCTTCCACGTCGATCACCGGCGCGCCGTCGAAATGGCGGGCGAAGCGCCCGGTGTCGATGGTGGCCGAGGTCACGATCAGCTTCAGGTCGGGGCGCTTGCGCAGCAGCTGCTTGAGGTAGCCGAGCAGGAAGTCGATGTTCAGGCTGCGCTCGTGCGCCTCGTCGACGATGAGCGTGTCGTAGCGCGACAGCCAGCGATCAGAGGCGATCTCGGCCAGCAGGATGCCGTCGGTCATGAACTTGATGCGGCTGTCCTCGCCGACCTTGTCGGTGAAGCGCACCTGGTAGCCGACCACGCTGCCCAGCGGCGAATGCAGCTCCTCAGCCACCCGCGCCGCCACCGCGCGCGCGGCGATGCGGCGCGGCTGGGTGCAGCCGATCATCCCCGCCGTGCCGCGGCCGGCGGCCAGGCACAGCTTGGGCAGCTGCGTGGTCTTGCCCGAGCCGGTCTCGCCGGCGATCACCACCACCTGGTGCTTTTCGATCAGCTCGACGATGCGCGCCGCCTCGCGCGCGATCGGCAACGATTCGTCCAGCGTGACCGCCGGCTGGCTCTGCGCGCGCGCCTGGCGCTGCCCCGCCGACGCCTGCAACGCCTGGCGGAAGGCTGCGCTCAATTGCGCATTGCCCGGCTGCGCGCGCCAGCGCGACCATAGGCCGAGCAGGCGGCCGCGGTCGCGGCTCATCGCCGCGTCGATCGCCTGCCGCTGTTCGCGCAATGCAGCTTCCTGATTCACTTCAATAGACGACATCAATCATTAGACCGTGAAAATTGAACTTCAATAAATCTTATGCGGCGTCTATTGTGGACGCCTGATCTTCAACTCGAGAGGAATCCGCGATGGCCAAGAACAAGACTGCCAGCAAGAAGACCGCCACGGCCAAGAACCTGGCCGCCGCCACGTCGGCGCCCGACATCGATATCGGGATCAAGACCGGCGATCGCAAGAAGATCGCCGAGGGCCTGTCGCACTACCTGGCCGACGCCTTCACCCTGTACCTGAAGACCCACAACTTCCACTGGAACGTGACCGGCTCGATGTTCAACTCGCTGCACACCATGTTCGAGGAGCAGTACACCGAGCAGTGGGGCGCGCTGGACGACGTCGCCGAGCGGATCCGCGCGCTGGGCTTCAACGCGCCCGGCTCCTACCGCGAATTCACCGCGCTGACCTCGATCCCCGAGGAACCCGGCCTGACCGACAGCGCCGACTGGCGCGAGATGGTACGCCAGCTGGTCGCCGGCAACGAAGCGGTCTGCCGCACCGCCCGCACGGTCCTCGATACCGCCGACGAGGCCGACGACGCCCCCACCGAGGACCTGATGACCCAGCGCCTGCAGACCCACGAGAAGTATGCGTGGATGCTGCGTTCGCTGTTGCAGTAAACCCTCCGGGCTTCGCCCCTGCGGGTTTGCCCACGGTTGCGCCTGCGGCGAAACCGTGGGCCCCTGCTCATTCGCCTGCCACAACCCGCGCCTGTCGGCGCGCCCCCTTGACTCAAGGGGCTCTTCGTCTGGAACACCACAGCTTCTTCTGCAGCACCGCAGCGTCTCCGGAAGCCGGTTCGCGATCCTTGCCGACGGCGCAAGCCACCTTGGCTTATCGGGGCCTGATTTACGCCAACTGCCAGTTTTCGCACCGAAACCGACCGTCGTCCCCGCGAAGGCGGGGACCCAGCGACTTGAACCCGTACCGCGGCAAGGCACTGAATGACCAGCCACATTCGGCTGCTGGAAAGCGTTTCCCGCCTTCGCGGGGACGACGTGCGCCAGAGATGGGCGGGCCGACACTCGACGCCAATCGGGTACCGGCAAAGTCCTGGCGGCTTGCGCCGCTCCTGCCCAGGCACCTACGACCACGCAAGGCGCATCCCGACACGCCCCGCACCAGATCGCAGGCCGGCCGGCTTGACCCGCGCGGTATCCTAGGCCGATGCCTTCCCCCGCCCACGAACTGCTGAAGCGCGTCTTCGGCTACGACGACTTCCGCGGCCCGCAGCAGGCCATCGTCGAGCACGTCGCCGCCGGCAACGATGCGCTGGTGCTGATGCCCACCGGCGGCGGCAAGTCGTTGTGCTACCAGGTGCCCTCGCTGCTGCGCGAAGGCACCGGCATCGTCGTCTCGCCACTGATCGCGCTGATGCAGGACCAGGTCGAGGCGCTGCGCCAGCTCGGCGTGCGCGCCGAGTTCCTCAACTCCAGCCTCGACGGCGAGACCGCGATACGGGTCGAGCGCGAGCTGCTGGCGGGCGAGCTGGAGCTGCTCTACGTCGCTCCCGAGCGGCTGCTGACGCCGCGCTTCCTGTCGCTACTGGACCGCAGCCGCATCGCCCTGTTCGCCATCGACGAGGCCCACTGCGTGTCGCAGTGGGGCCACGACTTCCGTCCCGAGTACCGCCAGCTGACGGTGCTGCAGGAACGCTGGCCGCAGGTGCCGCGCATCGCCCTGACCGCCACCGCCGATCCGCCCACCCAGCGCGAGATCGCCGAACGCCTCGGCCTGGCCCAGGCGCGCCACTTCGTCAGCTCCTTCGACCGTCCCAACATCCGCTACACCGTGGTACAGAAGGACAACGGCCGCCGCCAGCTGCTGGATTTCCTGTCGCGCCACCGCGGCGAGGCCGGCATCGTCTACGCGATGTCGCGGCGCAAGGTCGAAGAAACCGCCGAACAGCTCGCCGCGCAGGGCTTCAACGCCCTGCCCTACCACGCCGGCCTGCCGGCGCAGGTGCGCGCCGACAACCAGCGCCGATTCCTGCGCGAGGACGACATCGTGATGGTGGCCACGATCGCCTTCGGCATGGGCATCGACAAGCCGGACGTGCGCTTCGTCGCCCACGTCGACCTGCCCAAGTCGCTGGAGGGCTACTACCAGGAGACCGGCCGCGCCGGCCGCGATGGCGAGCCGGCCGAAGCCTGGCTGTGCTACGGCCTGGGCGACGTGGTGCTGCTCAAGCAGATGATCGAGCAGGGCGAGGCCGGCGAGGAACGCAAGCGCCTGGAGCGCGGCAAGCTCGACCATCTGCTCGGCTACTGCGAATCGATGCAGTGCCGCCGCCAGGTGCTGCTGGCCGGCTTCGGC
Organism: Pseudomonadota bacterium; assembly: GCA_023425225.1. Lineage (GTDB taxonomy): Bacteria > Pseudomonadota > Gammaproteobacteria > Xanthomonadales > Xanthomonadaceae > MMGLT7. The sequence continues at coordinate 1,387 of JAFADB010000164.1, read as the reverse complement.
GAGACCTACCCGCAGCCCTGCGGCAACTGCGACAACTGCCTTACTCCGGCCGCGTCCTGGGATGCCACGGTAGCCGCGCAGAAGGCCATGAGCTGCGTCTACCGCAGCGGCCAGCGCTTCGGCGTCAGCCACCTGATCGACATCCTGCGCGGCAGCGACAGCGAGAAGATCCGCCAGTTCGGCCACGACAAGCTCAGCACCTACGGCATCGGCACCGACCTGGATGCCCGTACCTGGCGCAGCGTGTTCCGCCAGCTGGTCGCCAGCGGGCTGCTTCAGGTCGATGCGGAGGCCTACGGCGGACTGCGCCTGACCGACGGCAGCCGCGAGGTGCTCAAGGGCCAGCGCCAGGTCATGATGCGCAAGGAAAGCCCGCGCAGCCGCGAGCGCGAGCGCGGCGGCCAGCGCAGCGGGCTGTCGGTGCAGCCGCAGGACCTGGAGCTGTTCAATGCGCTGCGCGAACTGCGCGCAGGCCTGGCGCGCGAGCAGAACGTGCCGGCCTTCGTCATCTTCCACGACAGCACGCTGCGCAACATCGCCGAGCAGCGACCGGCCAGCATCGACCAGCTGGCGCGGGTCGGCGGCATCGGCGGCAGCAAGCTGGCCCGCTACGGCGAGCAGTTGGTGCAGGTCGTGCGCGAGCAGGGCTGACGATGTTTCAATGCATGTCGGGCCCGTCATAAAAATCCCGGGAAACGACAGCGCGCATTCAACGATGCATTGCTAGCGTGGTCCCATGAACCGGCCTGCAACGCCTTCGAGGAGCCATCCCATGAATCCGCGCCTTCTCCTGCTGTCCCTGCTGCTCGGTGCGGGCGCCGCATCGGCGCAGTCCGCCGAGTCGGCGGCGCCTTCGGACGACACTGCAGCGGTGGCCGGCAGCAGGTCCAGCGCCGCCGCGCTGGACCTGAGCGTGCCGCAGGCACCGATCCAGTACCGCTCCGATCCCACCTACAGCGACGATCCGCCGGGCACGTTCTACGGCGACAAGAGCGGCCGAGTCGCGTCGGCCGAAGCGGCGCAGGCGCCGGTCACCGCCGAGGACGTCTGCCAGGGCAAGCTCCATGGCAGCGTCACCACCGGCATCGGCTATTCCAGGCGCGGCGGCAACAGCAACTGGCAGGGCGCGAACCTGAATTCGTGCAAGACCTACTACGACGACAACGGCAAGCCGCACCAGATCGGCATCAGCATCAGCGTCGGCCGCAGCGACGGCCCCGGCTTCTACGGCCCCGGCTGGGGTGGCGGCTATCCGCCGTTCGGCTGGTAAGCCAAGCCATCGTCATCAGTAAACGCGAAAGGCGCGCCATTGGCGCGCCTTCTCGTATCCGGTGTCCGCTTGGTGGGCCGTGATGGACTCGAACCATCGACCAAAAGATTAAAAGTC
>JAFADB010000161.1 GCA_023425225.1 Pseudomonadota bacterium | reverse complement strand
TCCGCGGATGCGCGCCTCTCGAAGCTGATCCGGCAGCAACGACACGGACGCTGGCGGCAACGGCCTGCACGGCAACGCGGTCGAGCTGACCAAGGGGCGGTGAAGACAGCAAGTACCGGACGCACGCGCACGCCATGGCGTCGACGAGCGCCCTTCGCCTTTCGTAACGGATTCAGCATCAGGCGACAGCTTTGATGCGGATCAATGCGACGAACGGTGACAGGCGGGATCGTGCAGCCTGACGGCGGCGTCCTTGCCGAAACTTCCTCGGAGCCACTTCCATGCCCATCACCCGTTTCCGCGGTCCACGGATTCCAGGCCCGCACTTCCGCATCGTCCCGACCACCCGGAGCCGTGGCACATGAAGCCGTTGCCCGGCCCCATCCACGAGTTCCTGCTGCGGCACCGCCTGCTGTCGCTGGCGGTGTGCTACGGCGACGTGCCGTGGGCCGCCAACGCCTTCTTCGCCTTCGACGCGCAGGACATCCGCCTGCTCCTGCTGAGCAGCCGCGATTCGCGCCACAGCGAGATGCTGCTGGCCAACCGCTACGCCGCCGGCACCATCGCCGGCGAACCGCACGACCTGGCGCCCGCCAGCGGCCTGCAGTTCTATGGTCCGGCGCGGGTGCTGGAGGACGAACGCGAACGCGAGGCGGCGCTGGCGCTGTACCGCCGGCGTTTCCCGCAGGCGCGCCACCTGTCCGTCCCGGCGTGGGAGATCCAGCTGCTGCAGGTGAAGTACGTCGACGACGTGCAGGGCTACGGCACCCGCCTGCTGTGGGACCGGCACGGCCACTGACCCCTCACGCACATATCCGATCCGGAGTACGCCCCCATGTCCTCGATCCCGCAGCCACGGCTCCTCAATCCCTTCAGCTGGACCTTCCGCCAGCGCTTCCTGGCCGGCGGGCTGGGATGCCTGGGCGTGCTGCTGTACGCGGTCTACGTGCAGTTGTTCGACAACCTGCAGCCCTGCCCGCTGTGCACCTTCCAGCGCGGCGCGTTCGTGCTGCTGGGGCTGGTGTTCTTCGTCGGCGCGGCGCACGGCCCGCGCGGACGCGGCGGGCGCGCGGTCTACGCGCTGCTGGCGATGGCCGCGGCGGCGCTCGGCGCGGCCATCGCCATCCGCCACGTCTGGCTGCAGCTGCTGCCGCCGGACCAGGTGCCGGCATGCGGCCCGGACCTGGCGTTCATGATGCAGTCCTGGCCGCTGGCCGACGTGCTGCGCCAGGTGTTCACCGGCTCGGGCGAATGCGCGGTGATCGACTGGACGTTCCTGGGACTGTCGATGCCGGCCTGGAGCCTGATCACCTTCGTGGTGCTGGGCATCTGGGCGGCGATGGCCGCTTTCACGCGCCGGGTGGCCTGACGCCGCGCTCAGGCGCCTGCGGCAAGCATCGGCGCCAAGCGCGGCCATTCCAGCCGCAGCCACGGCGCGAACGGCGCCGACGGATCGCCCAGCTCGTCGCCCAGGCGCGAGGGATGCAGCCAGCGCAGCGCGGCCACCTCGCCGGGGTCCGGCCGCACGCTGGCCGCATCCACCGTGCCGGTCAGCACGTGGCACAGTTCGTGTTCGCTGCCGGCATCGCCGAAACGGGCGCGGTAGATGAAGGAGAAGCGCCAGTCCAGCGGACCGTCCGGCTGCGTGCCCAGTTCCTCGCCGACGCGTCGGCGCGCCGCCTCGCCCAGGCGCTCGCCCCAGCGCGGGTGCGAGCAGCAGCTGTTGGCCCAGTAGCCGGGCCACAACGGCTTGCGGGCGCTGCGCTGCTGCAGCAGCAGCCGGCCCTGCTCATCGAACAGGAACACCGAGAAGGCCCGATGCAGCACCCCGTCACCGACATGGCAATCGGCCTTGCCCAACGGGCCCAGCGGGCGATCCGATTCGCCCACCCGGATCAGGGCGTCTTGGCAGGCCATGGCCCGAGGGTATCGCCACGGTCCGGTGAAAGTATGGCCAGATGTGGCGGTCCGCCTCTGCTATTTTTGCCCGGTCCCTGCATGCCGGCCGCGTCGTGTCCCACCTGCTAGTCGTCGACGACCACCGCTCGATCCGCGAACCCCTGGCGGCCTATCTGCGCCGGCAGGGCTTCGAGGTGACCACGGCCGCCGACGCCGCGGCCGCGCGCACGTGGATGGCGGCGACGCGGTTCGACCTGATCATCCTGGACCTGATGCTGCCGGGCGAGGACGGACTGTCGCTGTGCCGCTTCATCGTCGACGAGCTGCACACGCCGGTGATCATGCTCACCGCCAAGGCCGAGTATTCCGACCGCATCGTCGGCCTGGACCTGGGCGCGGACGATTACGTCACCAAGCCGTTCAGCGTGGACGAACTGGTGGCGCGCGTGCGCAGCGTGCTGCGGCGCGCATCGATGCCGCCCCCCGGCGCGCTGGAGGAGAAGGGACAGTGGCGCTTCGAGGGCTGGTGCCTGGACCTGGTCCACCACCGCCTGACCGATCCGCAGGGCGTGGAAGTGCCGCTGAGCACGATGGAGTTCCGCCTGCTGCGGGTATTCCTGGAACGCCCCAACCAGGTGCTCGGGCGCGACGACCTGCTCGACCTGACCAGCCGGGACACCGACAGCTCGCCGTTCGACCGCAGCGTGGACAGCCAGGTCAGCCGCCTGCGCAAGAAGCTGGAGAAGGACCCGCGCCATCCGGTCATGCTCAAGACCATCTGGGGCGACGGTTACCTGTTCGCGGCCGAGGTGGTGAGGGGCCAGCCATGAAACTGCTGCCCAGGCGCCTGGCCGGCCAGCTGGTGCTGCTGATGCTGGGCGGCTTCGTGCTGGGCAACCTGGTCGGCATGCTGGTGCTGTGGCCGCAGTCCGGCGCGCTGCACCCGATCGCCCGCGAGCACGCGCTGTCGCGCACGATCACCGCCTACCGGCTGGCGCACATGATGCCGGCCGGCGACGACAGCTGGCTGACGTCCTTCAACAACCCGGTGGCGCGGCTGTGGATAGACCGCGTGCCGGACACCATCGCCATGGATGCGCGCGAGGCCGCCCTGGCCAGCGAGCTGGAAACGCGCCTGGGCGCGCGCGCGGTGGCGGTGCGCATCCCGTGCGTGGACGACGCCGAAAGCCGCACGCTGCGGCTGGACACCACCTTCGAAGGCGAGGTGCGCTGCGTGGAGATCGACCTGGCGCTGGGCGACGGGCGCTGGCTGCAGACCCGCCAGGCGCTGCCGACGCAGTCGGTCTGGCGCGAGGGCTGGCAGCTGCTGCGGCTGTCGCTGCTGGCCGGCACCCTGCCGGTGCTGATCCTGATGTACGTGTTCGCCAAGCGCATCATGCGCCCGACCTCGCAGCTGACCGAGGCCGCCGAGCGCATGAGCCGCGGCGAGCGGATCGCGGCGCTGCAGGCACAGGGGCCGGAGGAGATCCGCGAGATCGCGCTGGCGTTCAACGACATGTCCGAGCGCATCACCCGCTTCGTCGACGAGCGCACGCGCATGCTGGCGGCCATCAGCCACGACCTGCGCACGCCGCTGACTTCGCTGGAACTGCAGGCGGCGATGCTGCCGCCGAGCGAGGAGCGCACGGAGATGATGCGCACGCTGGAGGAAGTGCGGCAGATGGTCAACGAGACGCTGAGCTTCGCCCACCAGAACGCCATGGCCGAGGCCAGCGAACAGGTCGACCTGGGCGCGCTGGTGGGCGAGGTGGCCGAGCGCCAGCGCGAACTGGGCGGCGACATCGAACTGCATGCCGCGGACGGGCTGCAGTACCGCTGCCGGCCACTGGCCTTGAAGCGGGCGATCGGCAACCTGGTCGAGAACGCCCTGCGCCACGGCAGCCACGTGCGCATCGAGGTCGGCCACGACGCCGGGGGCGACCTGCGCATCGACATCGACGACGATGGCCCCGGCATTCCCGAGCACATGCTCGAGCGCGTGTTCGAGCCGTTCTTCCAGCTCGATCCCACGCGCAACCACGAGAGCGGCAACGGCAGCGGCGTCGGGCTGGGGCTGGCCACCGCGCGCGACTGCATCCGCGCCCATGGCGGCAGCATCCAGCTGCACAACCGTCCCGAGGGCGGATTGCAGGCGGCCATCGTGCTGCCTGCCGCGCGCCGCTGAGCCCGCGTCCGCGCCGTCCCCGGCGGGCGCCACATTTTTGCAAAGTTTCCGGCCGCGCCCTGCTTAGGCTGTGCGCGAACACCGGGCGTGCGCGATGCGCGCCCCGCCATCCAGACGCAATGCCACACGCCCGCCCGGCGCTGCCGGGGCGGGCGTTTTGTTTGCTGAAAATCCTTTTAAAATCAATGACTTAATTTGATTACGATCAATGCCGGATCGTGCTCTTGCGGGAATCATGTGCTCCAGACAGGCATCGCCTGGCGAACCTTCAAACGCGGAGACGAAACATGAGCAACAACACCCTCAGGGCCGCCGATATCACCGACCTGCGTTCGGCCATCGCGCTGCTCAAGCAGTATCCCGGCGAGTACGTCGAGACCGACGTGGCCGTCGATCCGGAAGCCGAACTGTCCGGCGTCTATCGCTAAGTCGGCGCCGGCGGCACGGTGATGCGCCCGACCCAGACCGGCCCGGCGCTGATGTTCAACAACGTCAAGGGCTTCCCGGGCGTGCGCGTGCTGATCGGCCTGCTGGCCTCGCGCGAGCGCGTGGCGCGCATGTTCGGCATGGACAAGGAGAAGCTCGGCTTCCAGATGCGCGAGGCGGTCAAGAACGCGATCGCCCCGGTGGTGGTGCCGCACGAGAAGGCGGTGTGCCAGGAAGTGGTGCACCTGGCCAGCGAGCCGGGCTTCGACCTGCGCACGCTGCTGCCGGCGCCGAAGAACACCCCCGAGGACGCCGGCCCGTACTTCACCCTGGGCATGTGCTACGGCGCCGACCCGGACACCGGCGCGCACGACGTGACCATCCATCGCCTGTGCGTGCAGAGCAAGGACGAGATCTCGATGTACTTCGTCCCCGGCCGCCACCTGGACCAGTTCCGGCAGAAGTACGAGAAGGCCGGCAAGCCGATGCCGATCACCATCTCCATCGGCGTGGACCCGGCGATCGAGATCGGCGCCTGCTTCGAGGCCCCGACCACGCCGCTGGGCTACGACGAGCTGTCCATCGCCGGCGGCCTGCGCGGGCGCCCGGTCGAGCTGGTGGACGGCGTGGCGGTCAAGGGCGCGCGCGGCATCGCCAACGCCGAGATCGTGATCGAGGGCGAGCTGCTGCCGAACGTGCGCGTGCAGGAGGACCAGAACACCCACACCGGCAAGGCCATGCCCGAGTTCCCCGGCTACACCGGCGAGGCCAAGGCCGCGGTGCCGGTGATCAAGGTCAAGGCGGTGACCACGCGCAAGGACCCGATCCTGCAGACCTGCATCGGCCCGTCCGACGAACACACCAACATGGCCGGCATCCCGACCGAGGCCTCGATCCTGGCGCTGGCCGAGCAGGCGCTGCCGGGCCTGGTGCAGAACGTGCACTGCCCGTCGCCGGGCACCGGCAAGTACGTGGCCTTCATCCAGGTCAAGAAGCGCACCGCCCAGGACGAGGGCCGCCAGCGCCAGGCCGCGCTGATCGCCTTCACCGCGTTCTCCGAGCTCAAGCACGTGTTCCTGGTGGACGAGGACGTGGACATCTTCGACACCAACGACGTGATCTGGGCGATGACCACCCGCTACCAGGGCGACGTGGACACCATCACCATCCCCGGCGTGCGCTGCCATCCGCTCGATCCCTCGCAGGACCCGGCCTTCAGCCCGTCGATCCGCGGCCACGGCATCACCTGCAAGACGATCTACGACTGCACCGTGCCGTTCGACCTGAAGGACCACTTCCAGCGTTCGCGGTTCCTGGAAGTGGACGCCGAGCGCTTCGTCCCCGGCTACAAGAAGTAACCACGGAGTCCGTGCCATGCAAAAGCCAAGAGTGATCGTCGGCATCAGCGGCGCCACCGGCTTCCAGTATGGCGTCAAGGCCCTCCAGCTCCTGCGCGAGCTGGGGGCCGAGACCCACCTGGTGATGTCCAAGGCCGCCGGCCTGACCCGCGAGCACGAGACCGCGATGTCGCGCGAGGAGGTGATCGCGCTGGCCGACGTGTTCTATCCCACCGGCGCGGTCGGCGCGGCGATCTCCAGCGGTTCGTTCCGCACCGTCGGCATGATCGTGGCGCCGTGCTCGATGCACTCGCTGGCGGCCATCGCCAACGGCGTCACCGACAACCTGCTCACCCGCGCCGCCGACGTGGTGCTCAAGGAGCGCCGCAAGCTGGTGCTGATGGTGCGCGAGACGCCGCTGCACCTGGGCCACATCCGCAACATGGCGGCGGTCACCGAGTACGGCGCCATCGTGTTCCCGCCGGTGCCGGCGCTGTATGCCGGCCCGCAGTCGATCGAGCAGATCGTCACCCACAGCGCCGCCCGGGCCATCGGCCTGCTCGGCTTCGATTCCACGCAATTGCCGCGGTGGGGCGAAAGCCTGCCTGCCACCACCGCGGAAGCAGAAGGGGAAAGCCCATGATCATCGGACCCTACATCAACGGCGCGGCCGTGCTGTTCGGCGCCATCGGCGGCGCCATGCTGGCCAACCGCATGCCCGAGCGGCTGCGCAGCGCCATGCCGCTCACCTTCGGCGTCGCCTCGATGGCGATGGCGGTGATCCTCATCAACAAGGCCACGCACATGCCGGTGATGGTGCTCTCGGGCATCCTCGGCGCGCTGGTCGGCGAGCTGCTCTACCTGGAGCGCGGCATCGGCAAGCTGGGCAACATGGCCAAGGGGGCCGTGGAATCGCTGCTGCCGGCGCCGAAGAACGGGCTGTCCGAGGAAGCGTTCCTGGAGAAGTTCGTCGCCATCATCGTGCTGTTCTGCGCCAGCGGCACCGGCATCTTCGGCTCGATGCACGAGGGCATGACCGGCGACGCCTCGGTGCTGATCGCCAAGTCGTTCCTGGACTTCTTCACCGCCGCCATCTTCGCCACCTCGCTGGGCTACGCGGTGGCCACCATCGCCGTGCCGCAGCTGGCCATCCAGCTCGCCCTGGCCTTCGGCGCGGTGCTGATCCTGCCGCTGACCACCCCGGCCATGCAGGCCGACTTCTCGGCGGTGGGCGGCCTGCTGATGCTGGCCACCGGCCTGCGCATCTGCGGCATCAAGGTGTTCCCGGTGGCCAACATGCTGCCCGC
>JAFADB010000156.1 GCA_023425225.1 Pseudomonadota bacterium | reverse complement strand
AAGGCCCGCTACGGCACCACCCTGGTGACCGGCTTCGCGCACCTGCACGGCCATCCGATCGGCATCGTCGCCAACAACGGCATCCTGTTCTCCGAGTCCGCGCTAAAAGGTGCGCACTTCATCGAGCTGTGCTGCCAGCGCGGCATCCCATTGCTGTTCCTGCAGAACATCACCGGCTTCATGGTCGGGCGCAAGTACGAGCACGGCGGCATTGCCAAGGACGGGGCCAAGCTGGTGATGGCGGTCGCCTGCGCGAAGGTGCCCAAGTTCACCGTGGTGATCGGCGGCAGCTTCGGCGCCGGCAACTACGGCATGTGCGGGCGCGCCTATTCGCCGAACTTCCTGTGGATGTGGCCGAACGCGCGCATCGGCGTGATGGGCGGCGAGCAGGCGGCCAGCGTGCTGGCGACGGTGCGCCGCGATGGCATCGAGGCTCGTGGCGAGGCGTGGCCCGCGGAGGAGGAGGACGCGTTCAAGGCGCCGATCCGCGACCAGTTCGAGCAGCAGGGCCATCCGTACTACGCCAGCGCACGGCTGTGGGACGACGGCGTGATCGACCCGGCGGACACGCGCCGCGTGCTGGCGCTGGCGTTGTCGGCTTCGCTCAATACGCCGATCGAGCCGTCGCGCTTCGGGGTGTTCCGGATGTGAGCGTGGCGGCGCCATCCCGGGCATCCACCCTCGCTCCGGTGGAAGCGGAAGCCGGAGCAGGCGGTGTGTAGAGCTGTTGTTGTTGTTGTTGCTGCTGCGCCCCCTCCCTTGCGCGCAGCGCAGGGGAGGGTTGGGGAGGGGTGCCGTTGCTGTTGGCTCCTGACGTTCCAAAACGAAACCACGCGATCCGCCACGGGAATGACTGCTCTCACCTACCACCAAGCAAGAAGAAAAAAGAAGAAGTAGTTCTACGTTGCGGGTTCTCGCAACAGGATCCTGACATCGAAGGCAAAGACCAGAAGCACCCCTCCCCAACCCTCCCCTGCGCTGCGCGCAAGGGAGGGGGCAGAGCAACGGCAACGGCGGAAGCGTTGCATGCATCGCATCCAGCGATCTGGAAGAGAAATCCACCCCAGACACAACCGGACCCGCACCCATGGCGACATCCCCATCCCCGATGTTCGACAAGATCCTCATCGCCAACCGTGGCGAGATCGCCTGCCGCGTGATCGCCACCTGCAGGCGCCTGGGCATCACCACCGTGGCGGTGTACTCGGACGCCGACCGGGATGCGCGCCATGTGCGGCTGGGCGACGAGGCCATTCGCATCGGCCCCGCGCCGGCGCGCGAAAGCTACCTGTGCGGCGACGCCATCCTCGCCGCGGCGCAGGCCACCGGCGCCCAGGCCATCCATCCAGGCTACGGCTTCCTGTCCGAGAACGCCGACTTCGCCGAGGCCTGCGCGGCGGCCGGCATCGTATTCATCGGCCCGCCGCCGTCCGCGATCCGCGCGATGGGCGACAAGAGCGCAGCCAAGGCCTTGATGCAGCGCGCCGGCGTGCCGCTCACGCCCGGCTATCACGGCCAGACGCAGGACCCCGCATTCCTGCGCGAGCAGGCCGATGCCATCGGCTATCCGGTACTGATCAAGGCCAGTGCCGGCGGCGGCGGCAAGGGCATGCGCAAGGTGGAGGCGGCGGACGCGTTCGAGGCCGCGCTCGCCAGCTGCCAGCGCGAGGCGCAGGCGGCGTTCGGCAATGCCCACGTGCTGGTGGAGAAGTACGTCGAGCGGCCGCGCCACATCGAGATCCAGGTGTTCGGCGACAGCCACGGCAACCTGGTGCACCTGTTCGAACGCGACTGCTCGGTGCAACGCCGCCATCAGAAGGTGCTGGAGGAGGCGCCGGCGCCCGGCATGAGCGAGGACCGCCGCGCGGCGATGGGCCAAGCCGCGGTGGAGGCCGCGCGCGCGGTCGGCTACGTCGGTGCCGGCACGGTGGAGTTCATCGTCTCGCCGCAGGGCGAGTTCTGGTTCATGGAAATGAACACGCGCCTGCAGGTCGAGCATCCGGTCACCGAGATGATCACCGGCACCGACCTGGTCGAATGGCAGCTGCGCGTGGCCGGCGGCCAGACGCTGCCGCTGCGGCAGGAACAGCTGGCGATCCGCGGCCACGCGATCGAGGCGCGGCTGTATGCGGAGAACCCGGACACCGGCTTCCTGCCGTCCACCGGCGTGCTGCGGCACCTGCGCTTCCCGGGTGCGGACGTCGATGTGCGCGTGGACAGCGGCGTCGAGCAGGGCGATGCGATCACCCCGCACTACGACCCGATGATCGCCAAGGTGATCGCCTGGGGCGCCGATCGCGACGCCGCGCTGCGGCACCTGCGCCGGGCGCTGGCGCAATGCCAGGTGGTCGGCGTGGCCAGTAACACCGGTTTCCTGCGACGGCTGCTCGATACCGCCGCGTTTTCGCAGGCGCATCTGGATACGGCGCTGATCGAACGCGAGCACGATGCGCTGTCGGCACCAGCCCCGGCCGACGACGCACTATGGGCGATGGCTGCACTGGCGTTGCTGCAGCCATCGGCCAGGCCGGCGAGCGACCCGGACGATCCGCACTCGCCCTGGGACGTCCACGACGGCTGGCGCATGACCGGACCCGCCACGCGCGCACTGTGGCTCGAATGCGACGGCCAGCGCCGCCGCATCGCCGCCACGCCCCGCCCCGATGACGGCTGGCTGCTCGCGCTCGACGGCGCGGAGGCATTGCCCGCCGCCCTGTCGCGCACCGGAGCACGGCTGCACGCCCGCATCGGCGAACATCGGCGGCAGGCCGATGCCTTCCTCGACAACGGCACCGTGCATCTGTTCGAAGCCGGCCGCAGCCATGCCTTCGCCCTGCACGACCCGGTCGCCGAGGCCGACCAGCCGCCGCGGCAGGACGGCGGCCTGGTCGCGCCGATGCCGGGCCGCATCGTCGCCCTGCTCGCCGGTATCGGTACGAAGCTCGCGCGCGGCACCCCGCTGCTGGTGCTGGAAGCGATGAAGATGGAGCACACCCTGCAGGCGCCGGCGGACGGCATCGTGCGCGGCTTCCTGGTGCGCGAGGGCGAGCTGGTGGCCGAGGGCGTGGCGCTGGTGGATTTCGACGTGGCCGGGTAGCCAGCCGGATGGCAGGCCGCATGACATCGTTCCGTCGCGATGGCGCGCAACGACCGTCGCCGGATGCACGCCGACGGTCGAACCGCCGGACTAGGCGGCACCGTCTTCCTGACCCTCGGCCGCCCACACCTTCGCTGCCGGATCGAACTCGGTGGTCTGCATGGTGTCGGCGCGCCAGCCGAAGCCGCACACGGCCAGTGGCCCCTCATGCAGCGGATCCATGCCGTAGGCTCGTTCGATGTCCACCTCGTTGATCGCCGAGGTGACGAAGGCACCCAGCCCCATTTCGGTGGCACAGGTGTAGAGCAGCTGCGACAGGTGGCCGGCGTCGAGGATCAGCGCGCGGTAGGCCTTGGGATGGTTGCGGTACTTCCAGAAGCTGCGCGCGTAGCGCGGCGCCAGCACCACCTGCACCGGCGCTGCGGCGAACCAGTGCTGGCCGGCCAGCGCACGACGCGCGAACACCTCGAGCGGCTCGTCGGGAGGCGGAAGCGGCTCCAGCGCATGATCCACCGGATGGTAGTGGTACAGGCCCGGCGCCAACCCCTCGACATCGCGCACCAGCAGGTAGGCCTCGGTAGCGTGCAGGCCGCCACCGGAGGGCGCGTTCTTCTTCAGGAATACCGCATCGTCCTGTACCGCGACCGTTGCCTGTGCGGCGAATACACGCTGCAGCAGTTGCGCCAGCAGGGGTAGCGGCAATGCCCTGCCGATGTCGAAATTGCGGCAGGTGGCGCGCCTTCCCAGCAACCTGTCGAATTCGTCCTCCGGCACCCGCGCAAGCGCCAGCCGTTGCTGCGCGGGTACGCGCGCGGACACCTCCGGAGGCGGGCTGCCCAGTTTTTCGCACAGCTCGCGGGCGGTGGTCAGGCCATTGGCTTCCATTGCCGCCACGCTGTCCATGCCTTGCCAACGCCCGAACCGATGCATCAGCGCTGCCGGCGCCCACCAGTAGGTGTCGCGCAATGCCGCATCGCGCCCGGC
>JAFADB010000155.1 GCA_023425225.1 Pseudomonadota bacterium | reverse complement strand
CACCCGGGCGTGCGCAAGGTGATGACGCTGATGGTGCCGACCCTGTTCGGCTCGTCGGTGGCGCAGATCAACCTGCTGCTGGACACGGTGATCGCCGCGCGGCTGGTGGACGGCTCGCAGTCGTGGCTGTCGCTGGCCGACCGCTTCCTGGAATTGCCGCTGGGCGTGTTCGGCGTGGCGCTGGGCACGGTGATCCTGCCGGCGCTGGCGCGCCACCACGTCAAGACTGACCGCGACGGCTTCTCGGCCTCGCTGGACTGGGGCCTGCGCACCACCTTGCTGATCGCGGTGCCGGCCATGCTCGGGCTGCTGCTGCTGGCCGAGCCGCTGATCGCCACGTTCTTCCAGTACCGGCAGTTCACCGCCTTCGACGTGCGCATGACCGCGCTGTCGGTGTACGGGCTGAGCTTCGGCCTGCCGGCCTTCGCCCTGCTCAAGGTGGTGTTGCCGGCGTTCTACGCGCGCCAGGATACCCGCACCCCGGTGCGTGCCGGCGTGGCGGCGCTGGTGGCCAACATGGTGCTGAACTTCGTGTTCCTGGCGGTGCTGTACCAGGTCATGGTGCCGGACGCGCTCAAGGCCCAGGGGGTGATGGCCGCGCTCGGCCAGCAGCCGGGCCTGCACCTGGCGCTGGGCGTGGCCAGTGCGCTGTCGAGCTATCTCAACCTGCTGCTGCTGTGGCGCTGGCTGGGCCGGACCGGGGTATACCAGCGCCGCCCGGGCTGGGGCGGCTACCTGCTGCGGCTGGCGCTGGCCTGCGCGGCGATGGTCGCCGTGCTGCTGGCGTTGCAGGGGGCGCTGCCGGCGTTCACCGGCATGGACAAGTGGCAGCGCGCCGGCTGGCTGGCGGTGCTGGTGTGCGGCGGCGGGGCGACCTATGTCGCCGCGCTGCTGGCGCTGGGGTTCCGCCCGCGCGACCTGCGCGACCGTTGAGCGGCCATCGTCCCGCGGTCGCCCGGCTATACTTCGTGGCTCCCTTTCGCAATGAGCCGGCCAGGGGCCGGATTCCGGGTTGAATGAGCAGGCTGTTTAGAGACGTCGACGGCGGAGTGCTGTATCCGCACGGGAGCGTGGTCTGCATCGGCGCCTTCGATGGCCTGCACCTGGGCCACCGCGCGCTGGTGCGCCATGCCGAGTCGCGTGCCCGTGCGCTCGGCGTACCGGCGGTGGCGGTGAGCTTCGAGCCGTTGCCGCGCGAGTTCTTCGCCGCCGCCGCGCCGCCGCCGCGGCTGACGCTGCCGCGGGCCAAGCTGCAGGGACTGGATGCGCTGGGCGTGGACGGGATCGGCCTGCTGCGTTTCGACGGACGGCTGGCCGCGCTGTCGGCCGAGGATTTCGTGCGCCGCCTGCTGGTCGGGCGGCTGCGCGCGCGCGAAGTGTGGATCGGCCCGGAATTTCGTTTCGGCAATCGCCGTGGCGGCGACCTGGCACTGCTGCAGGCGCTGGGGGCCGAACTGGGCTTCGTGGCCGGCGAGATCGAGCCGGTGCACCTGCACGGCGAGCGCGTGTCCAGCACCCGCATCCGCCGGCTGCTGGTGGAAGGGCGCTTCGAGCATGCCAGCGAGCTGCTGGGCCATCCGTACTCGATCACGGGGCGGGTGGTGCGGGGCAAGCAACTTGGGCGCACGCTGGGCTTTCCCACCGCCAACCTGCGCTTCCCGTATACCCCGGCCCTGTCGGGCATCTACGCCACCTGGGTGCACGGGGTATTGAGCGATTCGGGCAGGAACGTGCCCTGGCCCTCGGTGTCCAGCTTCGGCACCCGGCCGACGGTGGCCGGGCGCGAGCCGCTGCTGGAGGCCCACCTGTTCGACTATCGCGGCGACCTGTACGGTCGCCACATCGAGGTCGAATTCGTCGCCAAGCTGCGCGACGAGGAAAAGTTCGACAACCTCGAGGCACTGACCGAACAGATGCATCGCGACGCGGCCGAAGCCCGTCGCATCCTTTCAGAACAACGACTGCGAGCCACCGCGTGAGCCAGGACTACAAAGCCACCCTCAACCTGCCGGCAACGGATTTCCCGATGCGCGGCGACCTGCCCAGGCGTGAGCCGGACACGCTGGCGCGCTGGGAGCGCGACGGCCTGTACCAGCAGCTGCGCGAGAACGCCAAGGGCCGGCCGCTGTTCGTGCTGCACGACGGCCCGCCCTACGCCAACGGCGCGATCCACCTGGGCCACGCGGTCAACAAGATCCTCAAGGACATCATCGTCAAGTCGCGCTACCTGGCCGGCTTCGATGCGCCGTACATCCCCGGTTGGGACTGCCACGGCCTGCCGATCGAGATCGCCATCGAGAAGAAGTACGGCAAGGTCGGGGTCAAGCTCGACGCCACCGAGTTCCGGCAGAAGTGCCGCGAGTACGCGACCGCGCAGATCGACCTGCAGCGCCGCGACTTCAAGCGCCTGGGCGTGGTCGGCGACTGGGACAACCCGTACAAGTCGCTGGACTTCCGCTTCGAAGCCAACGAGATGCGCGCGCTGGCCAGGATCGTCGACAACGGCCACCTGGCGCGCGGCGTCAAGCCGGTGCACTGGTGCTTCGACTGCGGCTCGGCGCTGGCCGAGGCCGAGATCGAGTACCAGGACAAGGTGTCGCCGGCGATCGACGTGGCCTATGCGGCGCGCGACGGCCAGGCGCTGGCGGCGCTGTTCGGCGTCGGCCTGCCGGCCGGCGTGGAGGTGGCCGTGCCGATCTGGACCACCACGCCGTGGACGCTGCCGGCCTCGCTGGCGGTGTCGCTGGGGCCGGACCTGGACTACGTGCTGGTCGAAGGCCCGGCGCACGACGGCCAGCCGCGCTGGCTGGTACTGGCCGAGGCGCTGGCGGCCACCGCGCTGGCCCGCTACGGCGTCGACGAGGTGGTGGTGCACGGCCGCGCCACCGGCGCGGCGCTGGACGGCGTGCTGCTGGCGCATCCGTTCTACGAGCGCGACATCCCGGTGATCCTGGGCGACCACGTCTCGGCCGAGGACGGTACCGGCGCGGTGCACACCGCCCCCGGCCACGGCCAGGACGACTACGTCGTGGCCCGGCAGTACGGCCTGCTGGAGCGCTACAACGCCTCGCAGATCAACCCGGTCGACGGCCGCGGCGTGTACCTGCCGACCACCCCGCCGGCCGGCAACGTCGCCCTGGCCGGCATGCACATCTGGAAGGCCAACGACGCCATCGTCGAGGTGCTGCGCGGCAACGGCACGCTGCTGGCGTTCGCGAAGATCGAGCACAGCTACCCGCACTGCTGGCGGCACAAGACGCCGGTGGCGTTCCGCGCCACCCCGCAGTGGTTCATCTCGATGGACCAGAACCACCTGCGCGCCGACGCGCTGACCGCCATCGAGGGCGTGCGCTGGTACCCGGCCTGGGGCCAGGCGCGCATCGCCGGCATGGTCGAGGGCCGCCCGGACTGGACCATCTCGCGCCAGCGCACCTGGGGCGTGCCGATCGCGCTGTTCATCCACCGCGTCACCGGCGACCTGCACCCGCGCAGCACCGAGCTGATGCGCCAGGTGGCCGACCGCGTGGAACAGGACGGCATCGACGTGTGGTACTCGCTCGATGCGCGCGAACTGCTGGGCGAGGAGGCCGACCAGTACGACAAGGTCACCGACATCCTCGACGTGTGGTTCGACTCGGGCGTCACCCACGAGGCGGTGCTGGCCGACCGCGGCTTGCCCAAGCCGGCCGACCTGTATCTGGAAGGCTCCGACCAGCACCGCGGCTGGTTCCAGTCCTCGCTGCTGACCGGGGTGGCGCTGGACCGCGCCGCGCCGTACCGGCAGTGCCTGACCCACGGCTTCACCGTGGACGAGCACGGCCGCAAGATGTCCAAGTCGCTGGGCAACGGCATCGAGCCGCAGGAAATCATGAAGACCCTGGGCGCGGACATCCTGCGCCTGTGGATCGCCTCGGCCGACTACAGCAACGAGATGTCGCTGTCGCAGGAGATCCTCAAGCGCAACGCCGACGCCTACCGCCGCATCCGCAATACCGCGCGCTTCCTGCTCGGCAACCTGCATGGCTTCGACCCGGCGCGCGACCTGCGCCCGCTCGACGACATGGTCGCGCTGGACCGCTGGATCGTGCATCGCGCCTGGGAGCTGCAGGAGAAGATCGTCGCCGCCTACGAGCGCTACGACTTCGCCGAGATCGTGCAGGCGCTGCTGAACTTCTGCAGCGTCGACCTGGGCTCGCTGTACCTGGACGTGACCAAGGACCGGCTGTACACGATGGGCGCGGACTCGCGCGGACGCCGCTCGGCGCAGAGCGCGATGTACCGCGTGGCCGAGGCGTTCGTGCGCTGGATCGCGCCGATCCTCACCTTCACCGCCGACGAGCTGTGGGGCTACCTGCCGGGCGAGCACGCCGGCAACGTGCTGTTCGCCACCTGGTACGACGGCCTGGCGCCGCTGCCGGCCGACGCGGCGCTGTCGCCGGCCGACTTCGAGCAGCTGCTGGCGCTGCGCGAGCAGGTGGCCAAGGTACTCGAGCCGATGCGCGCCAACGGCGTGATCGGCGCGGCGCTGGACGCGGAGATCACCGTGGCCGCCGATGCCGCCACCGCCGCGCGCTGGCAGCCGCTGGCCGAGGAATTGCGGTTCCTGTTCATCAGCGGAGACGTCACCGTGACCCCGGCGACCACCGAGGACATCTTCGTCAGCGCGCAGCCGACCTCCAAGCCCAAGTGCGTGCGCTGCTGGCACCACCGCGACGACGTCGGCGCCGACCCGCGCCACCCTGAGCTGTGCGGCCGCTGCGTGAGCAACATCGAAGGGCCGGGCGAGGACCGCCGCTGGTTCTGACCGGCCTGCATGCCGTCGTCACCGCCTGCGCGGGGACGACGGGGTTCACACACTCCAGTACCGCGCTACGGAATCAAGATGACCGCAACCCCCAAACCCAACGCGCTGATCTGGCTGCTGCTGTCGGCGGCGATCATCGGCCTGGACCAGTGGAGCAAGGCCTGGGTGCTGTCCAGCCTGCCCGAGTACACCCCGGTGCCGGTGATCGACGGCTTCTGGAACTGGTTCCGCAGCTACAACACCGGCGCCTCGTTCAGTTTCCTGAGCGATGCCGGCGGCTGGCAGCAGTGGCTGTTCGCGACCTTGGCGGTGGGCATCAGCGCGATGCTGGCGTTCTGGCTGGCGCGTACCGGCCGCGGCGACTGGCGCAGCGCACTGCCGTACGCGCTGGTGATCGGCGGGGCGATCGGCAACGTCATCGACCGGCTGATGCACGGCCACGTGGTGGACTTCATCCAGTGGTACGTGGGCGACCATTACTGGCCCTCGTTCAACATCGCCGACTCGGCGATCGTCGCCGGCGCCATCGGCATCGCCGTGTTCGGCCTGTTCGACGGCCGCCGCAAGGCCGGCGGCAAGCCCGATGCGGGATGAGCGGACACCTCAATGGACGGTCTTGCCTGCAATGCTTGCGGTATCGTCCCCGCGCAGGCAGGGACCCGGCGTCTTTCGGCCGGATCGCGGCAACGTCGCCAGGCTTGCCTGTGCCAGTGACGACATCCGGGGTTCTTCAATGCTTGAACTGAACAGCTAGCCCCTTGAACTTTCCGTCTTTCGCCCGGACCCTCTGAGCCATGGATGTCCTGCTAGCCAATCCGCGCGGCTTCTGCGCCGGAGTCGACCGCGCCATCGAGATCGTCAAGCGTGCCATCGAGACGCTGGGCGCGCCGATCTACGTGCGCCACGAGGTGGTGCACAACCGCTTCGTGGTCGACGACCTCAAGCGCCGCGGCGCGGTGTTCGTCGAGGAACTGGACGAGGTGCCCGACGGCGCCACGGTGATCTTCAGCGCCCACGGCGTCTCCCGGGCGGTGCGCGCCGAGGCCGACCGCCGCGGCCTGAAGGTGTTCGACGCCACCTGCCCGCTGGTGACCAAGGTCCACTTCGAGGTCGCGCGCCACTGCCGTGCCGGCCGCGACGTGGTGCTGATCGGCCACGCCGGCCATCCCGAGGTCGAGGGCACCATGGGACAGTGGGGCAGGGAAGGCGGTGCCGGCCAGGTTTCGAAGGGGAGCATCTACCTGGTCGAGGACATCGACGACGTCGCCACGCTGCAGGTATCGCAGCCGGAGAACCTGGCCTACACCACACAGACCACGCTGTCGGTGGACGACACCCGCGGCATCATCGAGGCCTTGCAGGCGCGCTTCCCGGCGCTGCAGGGACCGAAGAACGACGACATCTGCTATGCCACCCAGAACCGCCAGGACGCGGTGCGCGACCTGGCGCGCGAATGCGACCTGGTGCTGGTGGTCGGTTCGCCCAACAGCTCCAATTCCAACCGCCTCAGCGAGCTGGCCAGGCGCGACGGGGTGGAGTCCTACCTGATCGACGGCGCCGACGAGATCGACCCGGCCTGGGTCGCCGGCAAGCGCCGCATCGGCC
>JAFADB010000362.1 GCA_023425225.1 Pseudomonadota bacterium | reverse complement strand
GGCATCACCGTGGCGTTCGGCTTCACCCTGATCGGGGTGGTGCAGGACTACCCGATCCACCTGTTCAGCCACCAGCGCCCGGGCCTGGACCCGCGCGCCAACGCCCGCCACCTGTGGCCGACGCTGTCCACCGGCGTCATCGCCACCTGCATCGCCTACGTCACCTTCCTGTTCTCCGGCGTCGACGGCCTGCGCCAGCTGGCGGTGTTCACCATCGCCGGGTTGCTGGTGGCGGCGCTGACCACGCGCCTGCTGTTGCCGTCGCTGATCGATCCGGCACCGCATGACCAGGCCGATTCGCCGGCGCTGGCGCGGTTGTGGCGCGGCATCGCCAGGCTGCCGCGACCGAAATGGTCGCTGCTGGCGCTGGCGCTGCCGGCGCTCGCGGTCGTCGCCTGCATGCCCAACCCGTTCTGGCAGAACGACCTGTCGCGGCTGACCCCGGTCCCGGCCGATGCGCTGGCGCGCGATGCCGACCTGCGCGACGAACTCGGCGCTCCCGACGTGCGCTACGTGCTGGCCATCGCCGCGGCCGATGCCGAGCAGGCACTGCAGCGCTCGGAGCAACTGCGCGGCATGCTCGACGGCCAGGTTGCGCAGGGCACGCTGGCCGGCTACGACATGGCTGCCCGCTACCTGCCCAGCATCCAGGCCCAGCGCCGGCGGCAGGCGCGCCTGCCCGATGCGGAGCAGGCAACGGCGATGCTGGCTGAAGCGGCGGCCGCCAGCCCGTTCCGCGAGGCCGTCTTCGCGCCCTTCCTCGAAGACCTGCAACGCGCCCGCGATGCCGCGCCGCTGACGCCGCGCGATCTTGCCGGCACGCCGCTGGACACGCCGGTCGCCGGGCTGCTGCTGCGCTCGGGCGAGCGCGCCACCGCGCTGGTCTCGCTCAGCGGCCTGCGCGATCCGGCGGCGCTGGCGGCGCAGCTGCGCGGCAGCGGCGCGCGGTTGCTGGACCTGAAGCAGGCGTCCGAGTCGCTGGTGGCGGCCTACCGCGGCCGCGTGCTGGCGGCGCTCGCCGTGGCCGCGCTGCTGCTGGCGCTGACCGTGGCCATCGCCCTGCGCCGGCCGCGCCGCATCGTGCGCGTGCTGCTGCCGATGGCGCTGAGCACGCTGCTGATCCTGGCGATCCTGCGCGGCTGCGGCGTCGAGCTGAACCTGTTCCACCTGATCGCGCTGATCCTGGCCGCCGGTCTGGGGCTGGACTACGCGCTGTTCTTCGACCACGCCGGCGACGACCGCGCCGACCAGCTGCGCACGCTGCACGCGCTGATCGTGTGCAGCCTGATGACGCTGCTGGTGTTCGCGCTGCTGGCCGCCTCGTCGATCCCGGTGCTGCGTGCGATCGGCAGCACGGTGGCGCTGGGCGTGCTGTTCAACTTCGTGCTGGCGCTGCTGGTGTCGCGCCAGACCGCGCGCGAGGCGCACGATGCAGGGACGTGAGGCGATCGCCGCACTGATTCCCCACCAGGGGCTGATGTGCCTGTGGGAGGAAGTGGTCGAGTGGGACGCGCAGCGCATCGTGCTGCGCAGCGGCGGCCACCGCTCGCCGCAGCATCCGCTGCGCTCGCGCGGGCGCCTGCATGCGCTGCACCTGTGCGAATACGGCGCGCAGGCGATGGCGGTGCACGGCGGCCTGCTGGGCCGCGAACGCGGACAGCCGCCACGTCCCGGCATGCTGGTGGCGCTGCGCGGGGTGCAATTGCACGTGGACTACATCGAGACGCTGCCGGGCCTGCTGCGCGGCGAGGCCGAGGTGCTGGCCTGCGGCGAATCCAGCCAGCAGTACGCCTTCCGCATCTGGCACGAGACGCAACTGCTGGCGGAAGG
This sequence comes from Pseudomonadota bacterium, assembly GCA_023425225.1. GTDB lineage: Bacteria > Pseudomonadota > Gammaproteobacteria > Xanthomonadales > Xanthomonadaceae > MMGLT7. Next base: position 10,916 of record JAFADB010000362.1, on the reverse strand, counting down.
ACGCGCCGCGGCGATGCTGGAACCGGCAGCCGCGTCCAGCTAGGGCAGGCAAAGGATCGCGTCCCGGTTCACCCACAATCGCAGTGCGGGACCAAGGGGGAAATGCTCGAGCAGCACGCAGGCTTGGCCCCTCCATCGCGCGCGCAGCGTGCAGGGGAGGGTTGGGGAGGGGTTGCTCTTGGCCTTGCCGCAACCAGTCCCAACTCCCACCGTTTCCGTAATCGCGCAATGGCCCGCCCCATCCAGCGAGGCAGGCTATCTCAAGGCAAGGTGATGGTGATATGCGCAGTACGCTGCGGCATCTGCACCACGTCGTTGTAGGCCGCCAGCCGCTGCTCGGTCTGGTGGCCCATGTACGTGCGCAGGCCGAGGAAGCCGATCACCCCGAACACCGCCACCAGCGCCGCCGGCATCCACAGCGGCACCACGCGCCGCAGCACATGGTTGATGTTGTCCGGTGGCGCCCAGTGCGGCGCGAAACCGCTGCGCCGGCCCTTCAGGTAGACGATCTCGTCGCCCAGGCGCGCGGTCAGGTAGCCAAGCTTCTCCGGGCCTTCGAGCCGGTACTTGCCTTCGAATCCGAGCAGCAGGCAGTAGTGGTAGACCTCCAGCGAGGGAAGCCGCGACGCACCCTGCCGTCGCAGTTCCTCGAGCTTGTCGAAGAAGCGCTCGCCAGCCAGGTGCTCGCCGAACAGCCGCAGCTGCAGCGGATTGCGTTCCCAGGCCTCGTGCAGGGCCGAGGGCTGGGACAGCATCGCCTCGTCCACCGCGGCGCAGAACGCATACTTGGCCGCGTAGATGTCCTCGGCCTGGATGCCGAGTTTGACCGCGCCGCGCTCGACGCCGTCGAGGAACTTCTGCACCGATTGCATGAAGCCTTCGGCATCGTCTGGCAGCCGGCCGCGCTTGAGCAGCAGCAGCAGATAGAAGCCGTCGGCCATCAGGTCCAGCAGCGACTGCGGCACAGCCGGCGTGGGCACCATGGTGCCCGGCAGGCGTGCCTGGGAACTCAGCGAGGGCATCGGCCCGGGGGTAGGGGGGAGTGGCGTGTTCATGAGGTCACCGCGACCAGTTCCATCTTCAGATCGGCAATGCCGGAGGGGACGTAGATCATCATCGACTGCGCCTTGAGCATCCGCTCGTACAGCGGCCCGCGCGCTTCCACCGCGAAGTAGTAGCTGCCCGGCCGTACCGGGATCGCCGCGGGCACCTGCGCGGCATGGGTGAGCTTGACGCCCGGCAGCGCCGACAGCACGCACTTCTCCACGTCATCGGGCGCGCCGATCTTGAACCGCACCGGCACGGTCTGCACCAGCTCCTGCGCCGGCAGGTCGGCCGATACGCCGATGTAGAACGAGGCGTTGTCGTCGATGCGCTGCGAATCGATGTGGCCGACATGGAAGGACGGCTTGACCTCGGTGAGCGCGATCTGGAAGTAGCGTGCCGAGATCACCGTGTCGAGCAGATCGCGGATGATCGCGAACAGGCGCTCGAAGCCGGGCCCCGGCGCATCGTGTGCATAGCGTGGGAGATCGGCCAGCTGGTAGGCGTTGGAGAAGGTCAGCAGCGCCCCGGCCATGCGCATCAGTTCCTGGTGCAGGCGCTCCGGGTGCAGCTGCGGGTGGTGGAACAGGTGCGCCAGCGCCGCGAACGAGGTCGATGCGGTGTGCAGCAGCCAGAACGAGGCGATGTCGCCGGAACGGAATTCGATGATGTGCTGCGAGGGCTGCCGGTGCAGGCCGTAGAGGGCATCGACCTTGGCCTGCAGCGAATCGAGCAGGCCGCGCAGCTGCCTGACCAGCGGTTCGGCCGCCTGCACGTGCAGGCTCGGCGGCACGAAGCCGGCATCCAGTTCGAAGCCGCCGGTCGGGGTGCGGTTGATCCGCGCTACCGGCACGGTGACATAGGCGTCGCGCGGCTTGTCCTCGGTCAGCAGCCGCGCGGCCTTGCCGAGGTAGGCGATCTCCGCCTCCACCGCATCGGTGTACAGGTCCGGCGTCATCGCGTCGTACTGCCGGTAGCGCGCCAGGCGACCGTCGCCGTCGCCGCAGTTGCGGCCCTCCTTCAGCATCGGCAGGGCCAGGTACACCGTCGAGCCCTGCACGCCGGCCGGCAGGTCCGTCAGCGAGATGGCCTCGGGGAGCGCATCGCGTCCCGGCGCCTCGTAGCCCTCGCCATCGGGAAAGACCAGGGCGATGTCCAGTGCGCGCAGACTGCCGGCATTCAACGCCTGCGCATCGAAGCGCGCCGTGCGCACGCCCCATGCATACGGGTGCAGGGCATTGGAAAGATCGTGCAGGCGGGCTTCGTGATAGGCGTCCTGCCGTTGGAAGTGCTGGGGCCGCAGGAACTGCCCTTCGCCCCAGAGCACCTTCGCCGTACTGCTTACGTGAGCCACATTCGCGTCCTTGTCCGATTCCGGCCGATCCCGGGCCGCCTTGCAGATTATCCGATGGCCGCGCGGTCTGCCATGGTGTGCACGTCGCGCCTCTAGCGTTGCCCGGCGCAGCGCGCCGAGCCCAGCTGGCTCAGGTCGTCCCCGGAACTGCGCGTCAACAGCGCGGCGTTGTCCGTCGTCATCGCGCAGGCATGCACGCCGACCGTGATACCCGCCTGTGCCGCGGTGCTGGTCGCATCGAAGGCCAGGCGCCAGCGCCCTTCGGCGGGCGCGCGGAACAGTGCCACCAGTCCCAGAACGCCGGAGCCCTCCGACATCCGTTCGTCGAGCTGATGGCGCGCCCCGGGCACCAGCACGATCTCGCTGGCCGACAGCAGGTCCGAGCCCAGCGCCGCCTGCTCGCCGGCCGAGTCGAGGAAGGCCGAGTAGGGCGCCTGCTCGAAACGCTGGACGCTGCGCAGGTGGTAGATCTTCAGGATCACCGCGCTGGGCCGGTTGTCGGTGCCTGCATTGAGGTTGGCTCCTGCGAACAGGCTGACCGGTACCGTCGCCGGCGCCGCCGGCGTGTCGTCCTTCAACCCGGTGGCCTGTAGGGTCTTGCGCACCATGGTGCCGACCGAGCCCTGCGAACACCCGGAAAGCAGCAACGTCGCCAGCAGCAGGAGCACGGCGCGCAGGCGGGTGCGACGGATATGGAAGAGGCTGTAATCCAGCGCTGCGCGCGCAATCCGCGGCATGACCGATGGGTCCGGCGCCAGCCGTGTGTGGTCCGCTTCGTGTCGCATCCATGCCCCCGTCGATAACTTGACGCATCCCGAGCGCTGGACTATACCGACACTTTCAGGGGGCTGTACAATCCTGGTGCGACGGGCAACGGACTGCTTGGCCATGTTCCTGTGCGTGCACGCTTGATGGCTAGTCAAAAGGAATTCGAAATGATCGTCAGGAAAGGATCGGCCTGTTCACGGCCTGCGTTTGCCATCCTCGTGCTGGGCCTGCTGGCCGGATGCGCATCCTCCCCGAAAAAGGCCCCGCCGCCGCCCTTCGACAGCCTGATGTCACAGGCCGAGGCCGACGTGACCAATGGCCTGGTTCCCCAGGCGCTCCAGCGTTTCGACGAGGCCAGCAAGGCCGATCCCACCCGCAAGGAACCGTGGGTCAGGATCGCGCAGCTGCAGTTCGACAAGGGCAACTACGCGCGTGCGATCGTGGCATCGGAAGAGGTGCTGCAACGCGACCCCGACGACCTGATCGCCGATGGCGTGCTGACCGTTTCCGGCCTGCGCATCGCCAACCAGTCGCTGCAGCGGCTGCAGGACCGCGGCGCGCTGGCCTCGGGCACCGCCCGCAAGGAGGCCGAGACGCTGGCCGCGACCCTGCGCAACACCATGGGCGACAGCGTGTTCCCTCAGGAAAAGCCGGCCGCCCCCAAGCGGCGCGCGCCGGTGCGGCGCGCCGCCGCGCCCGCGGCGTCCGCGGCCCCCGCAACCGAGGGGGCTGCCCAGAAGAAGCCTTCCTCTGATCCGTTCAAGAACCTCGGCGGCAACTGATCGCCGAATCGGATCCACCGCCTTTCTAAGGAGCAGAGCAATGGGCAAGAAGGACAGCATCCAGAAGCGGTTGCAGAAGGTCAGGCCGCCGCGCGTGCAACTGACCTATGACGTGGAGAAGGGCGACGCCATCGAGCAGAAGGAACTGCCGTTCGTGGTGGGCGTGCTCGGCGATTTCAGCGGCAATCCGGAACAGCCGCTGGCCAAGGTCAAGGATCGCCGCTTCGTCAATGTCGACCTGGACAACTTCGACGAAGTCATGGAAGGCATGGCGCCGCGTGCGGTCTACCGCGTGGCCAACAGGATCAGCGACGAGGGTGGCGAATTCGCCGTCGAACTGAAGTTCAACTCGATCGAGGACTTCCGCCCCGAGGCGGTGGTGCAGCAGGTCGAGCCGCTGCGCAAGCTGCTCGAATCGCGCACCAAGCTGGCCGACCTGCGCAACAAGCTGGCCGGCAACGAGAAGCTCGAGGACCTGTTGACCGACGTGCTCAACAGTACCGAGCGGCTCAAGCAGCTCGGGCAGGAAACCCAGGAGGACTGACATGGCAGCAGAAGCCGCAAATGCCGCGGGCGATACCGCCACCGCGGTCCGCGAACACCCGGGGTTGCTCGACCAGATCGTCGAGCAGAGCAAGGTCGCCAAGTCCGAGAGTGAGCACCGGCGCGCCAAGGACCTGATCGCCGAGCTGGCCAAGGAGGTGATGGAGGGCACGGTCGTGGTCTCCGACAACCTCAACCTCACCCTCGATGCGCGCATCGCCGAGCTGGACCGGATCATCTCCGAGCAGCTGAGCGAGGTGATGCACGCGCCGCAGTTCCAGCAGCTGGAGAGCAGCTGGCGCGGCCTGCATTACCTGTGCGAGCAGACCTCCACGGGCGCCACGCTGAAGATCAAGGTCTTCAACTCGCCGAAGAAGGACCTGGTGCGCGACTTCAAGTCGGCCATCGACTTCGACCAGAGCGCGCTGTTCAAGAAGGTCTACGAGGAGGAATTCGGCACCTTCGGCGGCGCCCCGTTCGGTGCGCTGGTCGGCGACTACTACGTGGGTCGGCAGCCGGAGGACATGTACTTCATCGAGCAGATGTCGCATGTGGCCGCCGCCTCGCACGCGCCTTTCATCTCGGCCGCCTCCGAGGACATGTTCGGCCTGGAGAGCTTCACCGAACTGGGCAAGCCGCGCGACCTGGCCAAGGTCTTCGACACCGTCGAGTACGCGAAGTGGAAGTCGTTCCGCGACAGCGAGGACAGCCGCTATGTCGGCCTGACCATGCCGCGCTTTCTCGGGCGCCTGCCGTACAACCCCAAGGATGGCACCACGGTCGAGGGCTTCAACTTCGTCGAGGAGGTCGATGCCAGGGACCATGGACGCTACCTGTGGTGCAACACCGCTTACGCGATGGCGGCCCGGCTGACCAGCGCGTTCGAGGACTACGGCTGGTGCGCGGCGATCCGTGGCGTGGAGGGCGGTGGCCTGGTCGAGGACCTGCCGACGCATACCTTCCGCACCGACGATGGCGAGGTGGCGCTCAAGTGCCCGACCGAGGTGGCGATCACCGACCGCCGCGAAAAGGAACTCAGCGACCTGGGCTTCATCCCGCTGGTCCATTGCAAGAACACCGACTATGCGGCGTTCTTCGGCGCCCAGTCCGCGCAGAAGCCGAAGAAATACAACACCGACTCGGCCAATGCCAACGCCATCCTGTCGGCGCAGCTGCAGTACATCTTCGCCGTCTCGCGCATCGCCCATTACCTGAAGGCGATGATGCGCGAGAAGATCGGCAGCTTCGCCTCGGTGCGCAATGTCGAGGACTTCCTCAACCGCTGGATCGCGCAGTACGTGCTGCTCGACGACAACGCCAGCCAGGAAGCCAAGGCGCAGTACCCGCTCAGGGAGGCGTCGGTGCAAGTTTCGGAGGTGCCGGGCAAGCCCGGTGTCTACCGCGCGGTGGCCTTCATCAGGCCGCATTTCCAGCTCGATGAGCTGTCTGTCTCGTTGCGACTGGTCGCCGAACTGCCGGCCGCCGCCAACAAGTCGTAGCGTTTTGTTGTTGCCAAGCGTCAAGGGACGGAGATCCCGGTGGTTGCAGTTGACGCGAATCCATCAGCACAAGCACGTAAGGGCGCCGGGAAACCGGCCCCGATTTCTCACGGAAGAACGGAACTTAGGAGACCAGATATGCAGCACGCTTTCCTGACCATCGATACCATCAAGGGCGAGTCGCACGACGACAAGCACAAGGACTGGATCGAGATCAAATCGTTCACCCAGGACGTACTCCAGCCGCGTTCGGCCACGGCCTCCACGACCGGCGGCCAGACCGCCGCGCGGGTGAATCTGTCGCCGATCGAGGTGGTCAAGTCGATCGACCTGGCCAGCACCGCGTTGAGCCAGGCCTGCGCCAACGGGACCACGTTCCCCAAGGCCCGCGTCGAGTTCATGCGTGCCGACAAGGACGGCAACGCGATCAGCTACTACCAGATCGAGCTGCTGAACGTGCTCGTCCACCGCGTGACCACCACGGTCGACGAGGACGGGATGCCGCAGGAAGTGGTCCAGTTGAGCTTCGGCGCCATCAAGTGGACCTACAATCAGCAGAAGCCGGAAGGTGGCATCGGGGGCAAGGCGGTGGCTCAGTGGAGCGCCACCAAGAACATCCCGAACTACACCGTCTGAGGTGGACGCGTGCGATGGCGCCACGGCGCCATCGCATCTGCAACCAGGCGTCCATGGAAACGGACGCGCCGCCGCTGGGCCGCGAACGACCTACAAGGACCGCGATGAAAGGACTCGAGCCAAGCCTGCTGGAAAAGCTGTTCGACGATGCACCCCGGTCCGCGGCATCGGGACTGGTCGGCGCCGTGTCGCTGGAACAGTTCAAGGAGTCGGTCGCGCGCGATCTGGAAGGTCTGCTCAATACCCGGTCGGCCTTCAGCGCCACCACGCTTGCCGCCTTTCCCGAGTGCCGCCAGTCGCTGATGACCTACGGTCTGGACGATTTCTCGGCGTTGAGCCTGGCCAACGGCCACGACCGCGCGCGCATCTGCCAGTCGCTGGAACAGGCCATCGGCCGCCACGAGAAACGGCTGCGCAACGTGCAGGTCATGCTCGAGAACGGCCAGCAGCCCGGTGGTGGGCTGCACTTCTGCATCCACGCGGTACTGGATGTGGAACAGGCGCGCGAGCCGGTGAGCTTCGATGCCCTGCTGCAGCCCTCGACGCTGCAGTACCAGGTCAGCCGCCTGCGCAGGCAGGTCGCCGCCTGAGATGCAGGACCTGCTGCCCCACTACGAGCGCGAACTGGCCTACCTGCGCCGCTACGGCCGCGAGTTCGCCGAGCGCTACCCCAAGATCGCCAGCCGTCTGCAGCTCTCGGCCGACGGCAGCCAGGATCCGCATGTCGAGCGCCTGATCGAGGCCTTCGCGCTGCTGGGCGCGCGCATCTCCAAGCGCATCGAGGACGACTATCCCGAATTCACCGATGCCCTGCTCGATGTGCTCTATCCGCACTATCTGCGGCCGTTTCCCTCGTGCTCCATCGCACATTTCGATCTGGGGCCGGCCGCGTCGAAGCTGAGCGGACCGGTGCGCATCGCGCGGGGAACCCCGCTGCAGTCGCGCCCAATCCGTGGCGTCAATTGCCGTTTCCGAACAGCCTACGATGTGGTCCTGACCCCGCTGGCGGTGCGTGCGGCGATGTACCGTGCAGTGGCCGAGACGCCGCTGGCGGTGGTGCTGCCGCCCGGATGCGGAGCGCAGATCTCGCTGGACTTCGAGCTGCTGTCGGATCAGGTTTCGCTGGAGCAACTGGGCCAATCGCTGCGATTCTTCGTCGATGGCGAGCCCTCGTTCTGCGCTGCCATGCGCGATGCGCTGGCGCTCGAGGTGAAGGCCGCCTATGTCGAGGCCGACGGCAGCGGCCGCTGGCGCGCGCTGGCAACCGCTCCGCTGACGCAGGCCGGCTTCTGCGAAGGCGAGGCGCTGATCGACTTCCCGTCGCGTTCGCATCCGGCGTACCTGCTGCTGACCGAATACTTTGCCTATCCGGAGAAGTTCGGCTTCTTCGATCTGGCGCTCCCTCCGCTGATCGCCGGGGCTGCGCGCCGTTTCACGCTGCACCTGGTGCTGCGTGCGGCATCGGACGATCACGGGGTCAGTCGGGTGCTGGAAGAACTGGGCCGGGACAACATCCGCCTGGGCTGCACGCCGGTGGTCAATCTCTTCCCGCAGCAGGGCGAACCGATCCGGGTCACCCATCGCCAGTCGAGCTATCCGCTGGTCGCCGACGCGCGTCGCGCCTTCGCCTACGAGATCCACTCCATCGATTCGGTGCATCGCATCCGCCAATCGCCGCAAGGGGAGTCGATCCAGGAATTCCGCCCCTTCTATTCGCTGCAGCACGGCGAGGACCCGGAGCGCACGGGTCAGTACTGGACCGCCCGCCGCGACGAGGACATCGCCCGCCACAGCCCCGGGCATGAAGTCGAAATGGCGTTCGTCGACCTGGAGTTCGAGCCGACGCTGCCGAAGACCGATGTGGTGAGCGTCGCGCTGACCTGCAGCAATCGCGACCTGCCGACCCAGCTGCCCTACGGCGCGGCCACCGGCGACCTCTCGATCGAGGGTGGCTCGCCGGCCCGGGCGATCCGCCTGCTGCGCAAGCCCAGCCGCCCGGTCCGCTTCCGCCAGGGGCGTGGCGCGCAATGGCGGCTGATATCGCACCTGTCGCTCAACCAGCTTTCGCTCGCGCACAACGGGCTGCAGGCACTCAAGGAAATGCTGCGGCTGTACGAGACCGGCGACAGTGGCGTGACCTCGCGCCAGATCGAGGGCATCGTCGGGCTGGAATCCGAGGCGGTCACGACATGGTTGTCGGGCGAGCGCTTCGGTTCGCTCGCCCGCGGCCTGGAGATCCGCATGACGGTTGCCGAAAGCCACTTCGTCGGCACAGGCGTGGCCACCTTCGCCCACGTGATGGACCGCTTCTTCGGCCTGTACGTGCATGCCAACAGTTTCACCCGGCTGGTGCTGCTCTCCAGCCAGACCGGAAAGGAGATCGTCAGGTGCCCGCCACGAAGCGGCGAATCGATCCTGGCCTAGCCCAGCAGCTGTTCGAGGAGCCGCATCGCTTCCAGTTCTTCCAGGCGATGAGGATTCTCGAGCGGCTGTTCCGGCGGCAGGACGGACGCCAGCCCGACGCCATCGCGTTGTCGGTGCGCTTTCGCAACTCGCTGTCGCTGGCATTCCCGGCCACCGAGCTCGATGCGGAAGCCACGGTCGCCTCCCGCGATGGCGAGGCGCTGCAGAATCCGGCCGCGTTGATCCAGGCCATCGACGACGGCGCACTGGGACAGGTGCAGCTGACGGCGCATTTCATGGGGTTGCTGGGCGTGGCCGGCGCCTTGCCGTTGCACTACACCGAGACCCTCGGCGAGCGTGAGCTGTACGGGCGCGATCGCGCCGCACGTGCGTTCCTGGACATGTTCTCCACACGTGCGGTGGCCCTGCATTACGCCGCCTGGAAGAAGCATCGGCTGGCGCTGCAGTACGAACTGGACCGGCGCGAACGCTTCATGCCGTTAGTGATGTCGCTGGCCGGGCTGGGCTCGCCCGCCTCGCACGACGCTTTGGTGGATGGCCGTGGCGACGTGTTCGACCAGGCGGTGGCCTATTACGCCGGTGCCATCCGGCAACGGCCGGTATCGGCGGCCGTGCTGCGCAGGGTTCTGTCCGATTACTTTCGCGTGCGGGTCCAGGTGGAGCAGTTCGTCGGTGCCTGGTACCGGGTGCCGCCTGAACAAAGGACGCGGCTGGGAATGGCGAACGCGCAGCTGGGCAGGAGCGCACTGGCAGGCGAGCGGATCTGGCAGCGCGACCTGCGCCTGCGCCTGCGCATCGGGCCGCTGGCACGGCAGGCCTTCGACGACTTCCTGCCGGGATCGGCTGCGGCGCAGGCACTGGCGAAATGGCTGGGGCTGTTGACCGGCGCCGGGCTCGAATACGAAGTCCGGCTGGCATTGAACCCGGCCGATGTCCCGGCCATGCGCATGACGGCCGCCACGGGCCCGCGCCTGGGCTGGGACAGCTACCTGTGTTCGCGCCCGCAGCGGCATCCGCGCGAGGACACGACCTACCACCTGCGCACGATCCACTGAAATGCCTCGGCACCCGCCGCCGCCGACCACGCAAGGAGCATTGCATTCCCGCATGAGCATCAACCTCAAGACCCTGATCAGCAAGCTCGACGACACCTGCCGGCAGGCGGCCGAGCGCGCGGCCAATCTGTGCATGGCGCGCGGCAACTACGAAGTGGACCTGGAGCACCTGTTCCTGGCGCTGCTGGAGCAGCCGGGCAGCGACTTCGTGCTCATCCTCAAGCGCAGTGGCATCCCGCCCGAGTCGCTCGAGCGCGACCTGGGCAACGAGGTGGAGCGCTTCAAGACCGGCAACAGCCGCACCCCGGTGTTCTCGCAGCATCTGCCGCGGCTGTTCGAGCATGCCTGGCTGATCGCCTCGCTCGACTCGCAGACCACGCGCATCCGTAGCGGCCACCTGCTGCTGGCGCTGTTGACCGATCCAGACCTGTCGCAGCTGGCGTATCGCGGTTCCAAGCTGTTCGTGAAGCTCAAGCTCGACGAGCTCAAGCACGACTTCGCCAGGCTCACCGAGGGGTCGCAGGAAGCGGCGCAGAGCCTGCGCTTCGCCGATGCCGGCGGCGGCGAGGCGCCCATCGACGGGGCGTCAAAGCAGGCGCCGGTGCAGGGCGGGCTGTCGAAGACGCCGGCGCTGGACCAGTTCACCAGCAACCTCACCCAGCGCGCCCGCGATGGCCAGATCGACCCGGTGATCGGCCGCGACGGCGAGATCCGCCAGGTCATCGACATCCTCATGCGCCGACGCCAGAACAACCCGATCCTCACCGGCGAGGCGGGCGTGGGCAAGACCGCGGTGGTCGAGGGCCTGGCG
>JAFADB010000121.1 GCA_023425225.1 Pseudomonadota bacterium | reverse complement strand
CGGGTGGCGGCCTCGGTGAGCACGGCCAGGTTGCGGCCGGGCATGACCGGCAAGGTGATCAGCGGCACGTCCAGGTCCAGCACGTGGCGGGTGCCGGAGTCGCCGGTCAGGCGCTCGTAGCCGCCGGCGGTGGGCTCGGTCATCGGGCGGGTCAGGTGCACGATCAGGCGCAGGTACTTGTTCTTCTTCACTGCGGTATCGCCGAACATCTCGCGCACGTTGAGCACCCCCAGTCCACGCACCTCCAGCAGGTCCTGCAGCAGCTCCGGGCAGGTGCCGTCGAGCACGTCCGGTGCGATCTGGGTGAATTCTGGCGCATCGTCCGCGACAAGACGATGACCGCGGGTGAGCAGCTCCAGCGCCAGCTCGCTCTTGCCGGAACCGGCCTCGCCGGTGATCAGCACGCCGATGGAGTAGATCTCCATGAACACCCCGTGCAGCGTCACGCGCGGGGCCAGGGTGCGGGCAAGATGGTAGGACAGGTGGTTGAGCAGCTCGTGGCCGCGCTTGGGCGAGATCCACAGCGGCGTATCGGACTCGTCGGCCGCCGCGCGCAGGTCTTCCGGACAGGGCTGGTTCTTGGTGATCACCAGCGCCAGCGGGTGGAACTGCATCAGCTTCTCGATCGTCTCCCAGCGCTGGCGGGCATCGAGCGAGTCCAGCCAGGCCAGTTCCTCGGTGCCCAAGATCTGCACCTTGTTGGGGTAGATGGCGTTGAGGTAGCCGGCCAGCGATGGCCGCCGCGACACGGTGTTGCCGGCCTCCAGTTCGCGGTTCTCTCCCTTCTGCCCGGCCAGCCAGCGCAGGGCGAGCTTCTCGTGCTGCTGGTCGAACAGCTCCTTCGCGGTGATGCTGGTATTCATGCGGCGCTGGAGACGGGATCGGCCAGCAGCAGGGCGTGCATGGCCTGGGCGTCGGCCGCCTGGCGCAACGCATCGCGGAACTCGGCCCGCGAGAACCGCTCGGCCAGTTCGGACAGCAGCATCAGGTGTTGATGGGTGTAATGGGCCGGAACGGCGATGGCGAACACCAGGTCGACCGCATCCTGGCCGAACAGCACCGGCTGCGGCAGGCGCAGCAGGGCGCCATGGGGTTCGGACAATCCGTGGCAGCGGCCATGCGGGATGGCGATGCCGTGGCCGATGGCGGTGGTGCCCAGCGCCTCGCGCTCGCAAAGGCTGGCATAAAGCTCGTCGGAGCCGACCTGGGCGCAGCCCAGAAGGTCGGCGGCTGCGCGCAGGGCTGTCTGTTGATCGGCGGCCGGCAACACCTGGGTGTGCACGGCCGCCATGAGGTCACTCAGTGGCATGTGGGCAATGGACGCGCTGGATCAGGCGCCATTGTCGCGTACCTCGCGTACCTCGCGCGCGTCGAAGCTGGTCTTCTTGCTCTTGTGCTTGAGCACCAGCCGGTCGAGCTTGTCCGCAAGCAGGTCGATGGCGGCGTACATGCTGGGGGCCCTGGCATTGGCATGCAGGGTGCGGCCCTGGAGGTTGACCGTGGCGACCACGTGGTGGTCGGGCTTGCGCAGTCCGAGCTGGGTGCGGACCTCGCAGTGCTGGTCGAAATGACGTCCCACGCGTTGCAGCTTGGTTTCCACGTAGTCCCGCAGGGCGGGCGTGACCTCGAGTTGCTGGCCGTACGTTTCAATGCGCATCGGGTACCTCCTTTGGTCGGGTTGTCTATGAACACCGCCAACTCCCGCGCGCCCTGGTTTGGAGGGGCAAGCCCCTGAGGGCCGATCTGTCCGATGTCAGGCGATACGGACTCTTTCGTGGGAGGCGGAAATGTTCATGGCCTCACGATACTTCGCAACGGTGCGCCGCGCCACTGGTACGCCGGATGTTTTGAGCATCTCGGCCAGCTTGGCGTCAGATAGCGGCTTGCGGGGATTCTCCGCGTCGATGAGATTGCGGATCATCGACTGGATGGCGGTGCTCGAGGCCTCGCCGCCGCCATCGGTGTCGATGCCGGAGGCGAAGAACGCGCGCAGCGGCATGGTGCCGCGCGGGGTGCGCACGTACTTGCGCGAGATGGCGCGGGAGATGGTGGATTCGTGCAGGCCCAGCTCGCCGGCGATCTCGCGCAGGGTCAGCGGGCGCAGCGCCTGCTCGCCGAATTCGAGGAAGCCTGCCTGCTGGCGGATCAGGCACTGCACCACGCGCAGCAGGGTCTCGCCGCGCGCCTCCAGCCCCTTGAGCAGCCAGCGCGCCTCCTGCAGCTGGCCGCGCAGGTAGCTGGCATCGCTCTCGCTGCAGGTGCGGATCAGCTGCTCGTAACCGGTGTGGATGGTGACGCGCGAGCGCGAGTGCGCCGACAGCGCCGCGCGCCATATCCCGCGCTGGCGCCAGATCACGCAATCGGGGACCACGTAGTCGCGGCCGGAGATCTCGCCGACCTGTTTGCCGGGGCGCGGGTCCAGGCTGCGCAGCAGCTGCACCGCCAGCTCCACTTCGGCGGCCGGCTGCTTCAGCTCGTGGGCGATGCCGGCGATGCCGCTGCGGGGCAGCCGCTCGATCGGGCCCTGGGCGATCTGCAGCGCCAGGGCGCG
>JAFADB010000115.1 GCA_023425225.1 Pseudomonadota bacterium | reverse complement strand
ACCTGGCCGAGCGTGCCGTCCGGATCGCCCGGCGTCGCCGGTGTCTGCACAGGCGGCGGCACGGGGGCCGGAGCCGGAGCCGGCCCCTGCGCGGAGGCGACCACGGGCGCGGACTCGTCCGCGGACGGGAGGGTGTCCGGCAACTGCTCGCGGCTCATGAACATCGCCAGCGCGGCGACCGAGGCGGCCAGCGCGGTGCCGCCGCCCCAGCGCAGCCAGCGCCGTGGCGCATGGCCGGAAGATGCATTCCCGGAAGGACCGGAAGAACCGGCATGCTCAGGCTGCGGTTCGCGCGCCACCGCGGCGGCGACGCGATCGGCGAAATCCAGCGGTGCCGGCGCGCAGGCCTGGCCGCGCAGCACGTCGCCGCACAGCTGCCAGCGTTCGTGGCAACCGGAAAGTTCGGCATCGTGCTGCAGCCGGCGCAGCATGAAGCGCGCCTCGTCGGGAGACAGCTCGCCGTCGATCAGTGCCGACAGCTGCTGCCGGTAGTGGACCTCGAACTTGTCGCCGGCCATGCCGGGCAGTGATGGCTTTTCGTCATTCATACGCGTTGCTTTTCACGGGTAGCGCTATCGGTATCCAGCAAGGGGCGCAGCTCGGCGTCGATCGCCTCGCGGGCTCGGAAGATGCGCGAACGCACCGTCCCGATGGGGCACCCCATCTTGTGCGCGATGTCCTCGTAGCTCATGCCATCCACCTCGCGCAGGGTGATGGCCTCTCGCAACTCCTCCGGCAATGCATTGACCGCCTTCATCACCGTTTGTTCCAGCTGCTGGCGCATCAGTTCACGTTCCGGCGTGTCGGTATCGCGCAGGCGCGTGCCGGAATCGAACTGCTCGGCGTCGGCCACGTCGATGTCGTCGGTGGGCGGGCGGCGGTTGTGGGCGACCAGATGGTTCTTGGCGGTGTTCACGGCGATCCTGTGCAGCCAGGTATAGAACTGGGCGTCGCCACGGAAATTCCCGATCGCGCGGTAGGCGCGGAGGAAGGTGTCCTGGGCCACGTCCTGACATTCGCTCCAGTCGGCGATGTAGCGCCCGATCAGCGCCACGATCCGATGCTGGTACTTGCGCACCAGGACATCGAACGCCGCGCTCTCGCCGCGCTGCACACGCCGGACCAGTTCCAGGTCCAGCTCCTGAGGTGTATCGACATCGGCCATAACGGGCCGCACTCCTGTCAGCCCAACCGCGTCGGGCACTGTGACCGCCATTCCGGCAAAAAGTTCAGCGGCCCGGGCCCGCACCGCCACCCCACAACGTTAACCACGCCCCCGTTAGGCTCGCGCATGCCAGCGGTCACGGATCAGCTCCCGCGTCGGAACATTGGGATTTGACGGGATGGAAACAACCTCTGGATGATAACGACCTTGTCCATACACAACCGGATGGTCCACCCCATGCTTGCAGGCTTCGATGGGCTTCGATTCAGCCACTGGCTTCCCGAGATACGCGACGACGGCGTCGTCGTGCTCAGCCTGGACCGCCAGGGCACCTCGGTCAACGCGTTCTCGCAGGACGTGCTGATCGAGCTGGGCGACCTGCTGGAACGCATCGCCATCGATCCGCCCAAGGGCGTGGTGATCCGCTCGGCCAAGCCGTCGGGCTTCATCGCCGGTGCCGACCTGAAGGAATTCCAGGAGTACGACCGCAAGGGCACGGTCAACGACGCGATCCGCCGCGGCCAGGCCACGTTCCAGAAGCTGGCCGAACTGCCGTGCCCGACGGTGGCCGCGATCCACGGTTTCTGCATGGGCGGCGGTACCGAGATCGCGCTGGCCTGCCGCTACCGCGTGGCCAGCAACGATGCCTCCACCCGCATCGGCCTGCCCGAGACCAAGCTCGGCATCTTCCCCGGCTGGGGCGGCAGCGCGCGCCTGCCGCGCCTGATCGGCGCGCCGGCGGCGATGGACCTGATGCTGACCGGGCGCAGCGTCAGTGCCTCGGCGGCCAGGGCGATGGGCCTGGTGGACAAGGTCGTGGCACCGGCGGTGCTGGTCGATGCCACGGTCTCGCTCGCACTGGGCGGCACCACGCGTCCATTCAAGCAGCGCGCCACCGCGTGGGCCACCAACACCTGGCCGGCGCGGCAGATCCTGGCGCCGCAGATGGCCAAGCAGGTCGCGCGCAAGGCACGCAAGGAGCAGTATCCCGCGCCCTACGCGCTGATCGATGTGTGGAAGCGCAGCGGCGGCGGCGGCATCCAGGCGCGACTGGACGCCGAGCGCCGTGCGGTGGTCAAGCTCGCCGGCACACCGACCGCGCGCAACCTGATCCGCATCTTCTTCCTCACCGAACGGCTCAAGGGCCTGGGCGGCAAGGACCACGGCATCAGGCACGTGCACGTGGTCGGTGCCGGTGTGATGGGTGGCGACATCGCCGCCTGGTCGGCCTACAAGGGGTTCGAGGTGACGCTGCAGGACCGCGAGCAACGCTTCATCGATCCCGCGCTGGCACGCGCCGATGCGCTGTTCGCCAGGCGCGTCAAGGACGAGAGCAAGCGTCCGGCGGTGGCGGCGCGGCTCAAGGGCGACCTGGAGGGCGCGGGCATCACCGAGGCCGACCTGGTGATCGAGGCGATCATCGAGAACCCGGACGCCAAGCGCGAGCTGTACCAGTCCATTGAGCCGAAACTGAAGGCCGATGCGCTGCTGACCACCAACACCTCGTCCATCCCGCTGGACGAACTGCGCGAGCACATCCAGCGCCCGGCGCAGTTCGCCGGCCTGCACTACTTCAATCCGGTGGCGCAGATGCCGCTGGTGGAGATCGTGCAGCACGACCGCATGGCGCCGGAGACCGGCAAGCGGCTGGCGGCCTTCTGCAAGGCGCTGGACAAGCTGCCGGTACCGGTGGCGGGCACGCCCGGCTTCCTGGTCAACCGCGTGTTATTCCCGTACATGCTGGAGGCGGCCAACGCCTACGCCGAGGGCATCCCCGGCGCGGCGATCGACAAGGCGGCGGTGAAGTTCGGCATGCCGATGGGGCCTATCGAGCTGATCGACACCGTCGGCCTGGACGTGGCTGCCGGCGTGGGCAAGGAGCTGGCGCCGTTCCTGGGCCTGCAGATCCCGCAGGCGCTG
Organism: Pseudomonadota bacterium; assembly: GCA_023425225.1. Lineage (GTDB taxonomy): Bacteria > Pseudomonadota > Gammaproteobacteria > Xanthomonadales > Xanthomonadaceae > MMGLT7. The sequence goes on along the minus strand of JAFADB010000115.1, from coordinate 678 downwards.
GCGACGGTGGAGCCGGACAAGCGCGGCAAGAAGGACGGCCAGGGCCTGTACAAGTGGCAGGAAGGCAAGCCGGTCAAGCCGGACGTGCCTGCCGACTACAAGGCCCCGGACGACCTGGAAGACCGCCTGGTGCTGCCACTGCTCAACGAGGCGGTGGCCTGCCTGCACGACGGCGTGGTCGCCGATGCCGACCTGCTCGATGCCGGAGTGATCTTCGGCACCGGTTTCGCCCCGTTCCGCGGTGGCCCGATCCAGTACATCCGCAGCGCCGGCGCCGATGTACTGCTGGGCAAGCTCAAGGCGCTGCAGGCCCGCCACGGCGAGCGCTTCGCCCCGCGTCCTGGCTGGGATTCGCCGGTGCTGCGCGAAGCCGCGGTGTGACCGAGGCCTGATTCAACGCGAGGAAAACGCCGCCTGCGGGGCGGCGTTTTTCGTGACCGGCCCACCGTCGATGCGGATGTACCGGAAGTCCCTCCGCGTCGGGCTCAGGAATGGGTATGCCCGTAATGCCCCTGGCGGTCCGGCGCGTGCGCATGGTCGTGACCGGCGTTTTCGCCATGGCCATGGACATGCTGCATGTCCTCGCCGCCACACACGTCCGCTCCGCAGTGCCCGGCCTCGATCTGCAGCGTCACGTGATCGATCTCGAAGCGTTCGTGCAGCAGGTCACCCAGTCCA
>JAFADB010000097.1 GCA_023425225.1 Pseudomonadota bacterium | reverse complement strand
GGCTCCGCCCGCGGCCGTGGCACCGCCGCAGCCGCCGGCGCAGCCTGCCGCGCCCGCCGCCGTACCTGTGCCAGCCCCCACGCCGGCACCGGCCCCGGTTGCGTCGCCGCAGCCGCCAGCACCACCCACGGGAGCCCCAGGACTGCTCCAACGTATCGTCGATAGCGGACCGGCCCCGGCAGGCGATGCCTGGCTGGACGAGGGCGCCCGCCGCGAGATCCGCCGGGCCATCGCCGACGCGCGCCGTGAAGCGCACGCCGCAGTGCTTGCCGAGCTGGGCGACGGACACGCCGCACTGGCCGAGGGTGCCGGCGAACTGAGCGAGCAGGCGGTGCGGCTGGCGCTGCGGGAAGTCGGCCGCGGACTGGAAACGCTGGGTCCGGAGCTGCGCCAGGCCGCCGAGCAGGCGCGCCTGGCCGGTATCGAGGCTGGCCGTGCGCAGGTGGCGGCGGCCCATGAGCAGCGCCAGGCGCTGGCCAGCGCCCGTGCGGCCATGCGAGCGGAAGCTGCGGCGAGGCGACAGGCCGAGGCGGCACGACGGGCGGCCGAGATTTCCGCCGAGGCCGCCCGGGCCCGCCCGCGATGATGCGTTCCGGACAGGGAGAGTCCTGTTCGCGGCGGAGGGTGTCGGGTTGCCGATGAAGAGACCGTAGCCGAACGGCCGCATCCCGGGGCGCCTGCCCCGGTCTGCGTGTGCCCGGCCGTGCCGCTGCTGGCACGAACAAGGCCGGCAGGGCGCCATGGCGGCATGTCGAGGATGCCGGCCGGGACGCGTGGCAGCCGGCCAGCCTCCGCCGAACCCTTATGTCGGTGCCCCGGGGCTCATTCCGCGAGTGCTTGCCGCAGTTGCAACCCAGCGCGTTCCTCGGCTTCGGCCGCGACCAGCCGCTGCATCAGCAGCGCCAGCGTCACCACGTCCTGGTGGTTGTGCTCGGCGACGCGGCGCAGGTTGCGCGCGCTGCCGCCGCGCAGGTAGTTCAGCCATGCGGCAGGGGCCTCGGAACCGGGCAGGTCGTCCTCGCGCATGATCCGCAGCAGCTGGCGCTCGATGGTGGCCAGCCGGCAGTTCTCCCAGGTGCCGCGGTAGCGGCGGCGGGTGGGGAACAGCAGGTCGACGTGGTCCAGCGGCGTGATCGGATCGCCGCGGCGGGCCAGCCGGTAGCGGGTCTTGAGCAGCGGCGCGTCGTAGCAGCGGCCGTTGTAGCTGGACAGCACCGTGGTGTCGGACAGCCAGCCGGCGAAGGTCTCCAGCATCGCCGCCTCGGCCGCCATCGTGGTCATCAGCAGCTGGCGCACGCGCAGGCCTTCGCCGCCGGCACCGTCGCGCACCCAGTCGGCGGCGCCGATCATGAAGGCGCGGGTGCCGGTGCCGCCGGCCAGGCCGGTGGTCTCGGTATCGAAGAACAGCAGGTCCTGCGGGCGCACGTGCTCGCCGTCGCGCTTGGCGAAGGCCAGCGACAGCGCCGTGCGCGGCACCGGTTGCGGCAGGAAGGCTTCGACCAGGCGCAGGCCGGGGGCGATCTCGCTGCCGGGCAGGGCGCGGTCGGTGCTGGCGGGGCGCGGGTAGGTGGCTGCTGCCGGCGCGATGCTGCGCTCGCGCTGGGCCAGCAGACGGCGCAGGCCGTCGAGCGGAGATGGATTGCGCTTTTTCGTTGTGCCTGGGAATGGTCGGGTGTCTGCTGGCGTGGAAGCAGGAGCAGGAGCAGGAGCAGGAGCACCCCTCCCCAACCCTCCCCTTGCTTCGCAAAGGGAGGGGGCAGAGAGCCGGGCGGTTCCGAGCGATGCGGCGACTTTAGCCCCCTCCCTTTCGCGCAGCGAAGGGGAGGGTTGGGGAGGGGTGTTTTGCCGCTGTGGCGATCCACCGTCCGTCATCGGGCCGTCACTGGCCTGTGCGTCGTCCGGCAGCACAGCCCGGTTCGGGACAGGGCAGATCGCCCCGGATTCACCGCGTGGCTCAGGAACCTTGCGCCCCGTCTGCCGCTGCAGCATCCGCAGCTTGTCCAGGCTCAGGCTCATGCGGGCACATCCAGTGCGCGGGCGTCGGCAGATGCCGTTTCCAAGGCATCGCCCGCCAGCAGGCCCAGCACCTTCAACGCCAGGGTCTTCGGCGATTCGCCCTGGCCGTCCTCGCTGGCCGCCAGCACCGGGCCGACACAGGCCGGGCAGCCGGCCTTGCAGTCGCAGCGGCGCACCAGTTCGTCCGCGCGCTGCACCAGCTCGGCCTGGCGCTGCCACAGCGGCTCGCTCAGGCCGACGCCGCCGGGGAAGTTGTCGTACAGGTACACGGTGGGGACGAAGCTTTGCTGAAGTTCCACCCCGCCTTCGGACTCGGCGCCGCGCAGTTGCCCGCGCCCGCCCTGGTCGGCCACCGCGAACCAGGCGCCGTCGCCGTTGCCCACCGCCTTCTGCAGGTCGCGCGCGTCGGCCATCACCGCCACCGTGGCGACGATGTGCAGCGCGTAGGCGGCGCCGAGGAAGCCGTCCAGCGCGTCCTGCCGGGAGGCGAACTCGCGCAGCAGCGTGGCCTGCGGCAGCTGCCACCACACCGCGGTGGTGTGCAGCTCCTGGTCGGGCAGGTTGACCGGGCCGTAGCCGATGTTCTCGTGGGTGTAGTAGCGGATCTTCTTGTAGCCGGCCACGCGCCGCACCACGTGCACCTCGCCGTGGTGGCTGTCGCCGCGCCCGGCCGCGCCGCCGTCGAAGCGGTCCAGCACCTTGAGCTTGGTGAAGTCGATGCTGTCGGTGTAGTAGTCCACATGGGTGCGCGTCACGTAGGCCTTGCGGCCCTCCCAATCCAGTCGCTCGACCTGGTACGGCGTGCTCTGCACCATGTGGATGGCGCCCTCGTACAGCGTCAGCGCGGCCGCCGAGTAGTCCACCTCGGCGATGATCTGCTGCCGGCCGTCGGTCTTGTCGACCACCACGAAGTTGCCGTCGGCCACCGAGCGCAGGCTCACCGCGTTGGCCGGGTAGCTGTCGGCGATCCATTCCCAGCGCTCGCCCTCGCGGTGGATCACCTCGGTCTCGGCCAGCGCCTGCAGGAACACCTCCGGGTCGATCGGCCCGAAGCCGTCGCCGGCCACGAACGGCAGCTCGAACGCGGCGCAGCGGATGTGGTCGAACAGGATCAGCGGCTGGTCCGGGGCGATGCGCGCATGCTCGGGCGAGGCATCGGCGAAGAAGTCCGGGTGCCGCACCACGTACTGGTCCAGCGGCTGGCTGCTGGCCACCAGCACGCCCAGCGCCGGCTGCTGGCGGCGGCCGGCGCGGCCGAAGCGCTGCCAGGTCGCCGCGACGCTGCCGGGGTAGCCGTTGAGGATGACCACGTCGAGCGCGCCGATGTCCACGCCCAGCTCCAGCGCCGAGGTGCTGACGATGCCGTCGATGTGGCCGGCGCGCATCGCCCGCTCCACCTCGCGCCGCTCGGTCGGCAGGTAGCCGCCGCGGTAGGCGCGGATGCGCGGCGGCTTGCGCGGGTCGTGGTCGAAGATGTCCTTGAGGTACTTGGTCAGCACCTCCACCATCAGCCGCGTCTGCGCGAACACCAGGGTCTTCAGGCCCGACTTGATGGCGATGCGCGCGATGCGGTTGCTCTGCGAGCGCGCCGAGGCGCGCAGGCCCAGGTCGGCGTTGACCACCGGCGGGTTCCACAGCAACACGTGCTTCGGCCCGGTGGGCGCGCCGGACTCGGTGATCGCGTGCACGCGGTCCTCGATCAGGCCTTCGGCATGCGCCTGCGGGTTGCCGATCGTCGCCGAGCACAGGATGAACTGCGGGCGCACGCCGTAGAA
>JAFADB010000018.1 GCA_023425225.1 Pseudomonadota bacterium | reverse complement strand
ATCGTCGCCTGGAGCGGGCGTACCCGGTTCGGCGACATGGCCGAGCTGGAGTCGCTGGCGGACGACTCGCCGCTGCTGCCGCGCGTCACCTCCACGGTGGACAACTGCCTGGGGACCGAGTGCCCGTTCTGGGACGATTGCTTCGTGGTGCAGGCGCGCCAGCGCGCCCAGGAGGCCGACCTGGTGGTGGTGAACCACCACCTGCTGCTGGCCGACCTGGCGCTCAAGCAGGAGGGGTTCGGCGAGATCCTGCCCGGTGCGCAGGCGTTCGTGATCGACGAGGCGCACCAGTTGCCGGAACTGGCGGCCAACTTCTTCGGCGAGGGCTTCGGCATGCGCCCGTGGCAGGAGCTGGCGCGCGACTGCATGGCCGAGAGCCGCAGCGTCGCCGGCGCCCAGGCAAGCCTGCAGCTGCCGGTGCAGGCGCTGGAGACGGCGCTGCGCGAGTTGCGCGCGGCGCTGGAGGGCCTGCCGCCACGCGGCACGCAGTGGCGCGCGCTGGCCAAGCCCGAGGTGCGCGACGGTTTCGATGCGGCGATGACGGCGCTGGCCAACCTGGAAGAGGTCCTCGCCCCGCTGGGCGAGGCCTCGGCCGGGCTGCAGGCATGCGCGGCGCGGGCCCGGGAAGCGCGCAACCGGCTGGCGCGCTGGCTGGGCGAGGACCTGCCGGTGGCCGACTTCGACCAGGAGGCGCCGCCGCCCTCGGACGTGCTGTGGTACGAGCTGACGCCGCGCGGCTTCCGCTGCCAGCGCACGCCGCTGGACGTCTCCGCGCCGCTGCGCCAGCACCGCGAGCAATCGCACGCGGCCTGGGTGTTCACCTCGGCCACGCTGGCGGTGGACGGCGATTTCGGGCACATCGCCCTGCGCCTGGGGCTGGACGACCCGCCGACGCTGATGCAGCCCAGCCCGTTCGACTGGAACCGCCAGGCGCTGTGCTACCTGCCGCCGGACATGCCCGATCCGGGCGCGCGCGGCTACGGCACCGCGTTGATCGCCACGCTGTACCCGGTATTGCAGGCCTCGCAGGGCAGGGCGTTCGTGCTGTTCGCCTCGCATCGCGCGCTGCGCGAGGCCGCCGAGGCGCTGCGCGACGCGCCGTGGCCGCTGTTCGTGCAGGGGCAGGCGCCGCGCGCGACCTTGCTGCAGCGCTTCCGCGATTCCGGCAACGGCGTGTTGCTGGGCAGCGCCAGCTTCCGCGAGGGCGTGGACGTGGTTGGCGACGCGCTGAGCGTGGTGGTCATCGACAAGCTGCCGTTCGCCGCCCCCGACGAGCCGGTGTACGAGGCGCGGCTGGAGGCGATCCGCCGCGACGGCGGCAATCCATTCCGCGACGAGCAACTGCCGCAGGCGGTGATCGCGCTCAAGCAGGGCGTGGGCCGGCTGATCCGCAGCGAAAGCGACCGCGGCGTGCTGGTGCTGTGCGATCCGCGGCTGACCCGTCGCGGCTACGGCCGCGTGTTCCTGGATTCGCTGCCGCCGTTCGCACTCACCCGCGACATCGCCGACGTGCAGGCCTTCTTCGGCCACGCCGGCCAGGCGCGCGCCGAGGCGGCAAACAGCGGACAATGGGCCGTTTCCACGTCCGCGCCGGATCCGCAATGAAACTGCTCGCCATCGAAACCGCCACCGAGGCCTGCTCCGTCGCCGTGCAGGTGGACGGGCAGGTGCGCGAGCGCTTCGAGATCGCCCCGCGCCGGCACGCCGAGCTGGTACTGCCGTGGGCCGGGGAACTGCTGGCCGAGGCCGGCATCGCCCGTTCCCAGCTCGATGCCATCGCCGTCGGCCGCGGGCCGGGCGCCTTCACCGGCGTGCGCCTGGCCATTGCCCTGGCGCAGGGCATGGCGCTGGCGCTGGACGTGCCGCTGCTGCCGGTGTCCACGCTGGCGGTGCTGGCGCTGCGCGCGCCGGCCTCGGCCACGCACATCCTCGCCAGCATCGATGCGCGCATGGGCGAGGTCTATGCCGGCGCGTTCGTGCGTACCGCAGACGGCCTGGCGCCACTGTCGGCCGAGACCGTGTCGGCGCCGCAAGCGGTGGAACTGCCGGACGTGACCGCTCGCTGGCAGGGCATCGGTACCGGCTTTGCCGCGGCCGATGGCACCCTGGCCGCGCGATTGCAGGGCCGTCTCGAAGGCGTGGATGCGCAGGCGCTGCCGCACGCGGCCGACCTGCTGGCGCTGGCGGCGCCGGCCTTCGCCCGTGGCGAGGGCGTGGCTCCGGAGCTGGCCGAGCCGGCCTACCTGCGCAACAACGTCGCCCTGACCCTGGAACAGCAGAAGGCCGCACGCGCCGGGAAATAGCCGGCAGGCCGGTGCCGGGATCGACGGGCGGGGCGAGGCGGCAGACGGACGCGTCCAATCGACCTCCGGAATGCGCTTCCGGTCCGGTCCAGTTCCCCCGACCCGCCCTCAGCGGTCGTCGCGCAGCTCGCCGCCGGGCAGGAATACCCAGGTGCGGGTGACCTGCAGGATGTCGATGTCGTCCTCGGTCCTGGGCAGCGGCGGGAACGGCTGCGCCAGCTGCACGATCCGCAGCGCGGTGGAATCGAGCAGCGGCGTGCCGCTCGAGCGCAGGATGCGCGCGCTTTCCACGCTGCCGTCGCGGCGCACGCCGACGGTGATCACCACCTGGCCGCCGAGCCGGCGGCGGCGCGCCTCGTCGGGATAGTTGAGGTTGCCGACCCGCTCGGCGCGGTCCACCCAGCCGCGCAGGTAGTTGGCATAGGCGTATTCGCGGGTGCTGGCGGAGACGAACTTGCGGTTCGGGCGCTTGGCGTACTGCTCCGAGCGCAGGTGCACCTCGGCCGCCAGCCGTGCCATCTCCGCGTCGCGCTGCTCGCGGGCGGCATCGGGCGGCAGATTCGACGTATCGACCCGCGGCTGCGGCCGCGCCTGCGGCAGGGCGTCCTCGCCGCGCGGGCTGGAGATCACGCGCGCCTGTGGTGCCGGTGCCGGCGCGGCGGTCTGCGCGCGCAGCTGCTCCGGCGCCAGGCCCTGCCGCGGCTGCGGCACCACCCCGGGCTGGCTGTCGCGCGGACGCTGGGCCTTGTCGTGTTCGCCGCCGCCCTGCTGGTTGGCCTGGGCGAGGAAGTCGGCCTGCTTCGGCGTGAGCGGCGTGCTGGTCTGGCTGAAGATCACGTCCAGCGTCGGCACCAGCGGCGCCCGCCCCTTGATCGCGAAGCCCACGCCCAGGATCAGCAGTGCGTGGACGATGACCGACAGCACCAGCGTGGCGACCAGGCGCTGGTCCTCGCCGGCGCGGGGAGCGGCAGGGGCGGTGGCGCTCATCGGGCCGGGCCGGCCTCGATGGCGTCGAACAGCAGCCCGGCGATGTTGATGCCGAACTGCGCGTCGAGCTCGCGCGCGCAGGTGGGGCTGGTGACGTTGACTTCGGTCAGGTAGTCGCCGATCACGTCCAGGCCGACGAAGCGCATGCCGCGCCGCTTCATCTCCGGGCCGACCTGGGCGGCGATCCAGCGGTCGCGCCCGGACAGCGGACGGCCTTCGCCGCGGCCGCCGGCGGCCAGGTTGCCGCGGAACTCGTCGCCCTGCGGAATGCGCGCCAGGCAGTAGTCCACCGGCACGCCGTCGATCAGCAGGATGCGCTTGTCGCCGGCGCTGATGTCGGGGATGAAGCGCTGCGCCAGCGCCAGCTTGTGGCCGCCGTCGGTCAGTGTCTCCAGGATCACGTTGAGGTTGGGGTCGCTGGCGCCGCTGCGGAAGATCGAGCGCCCGCCCATGCCGTCCAGTGGCTTGAGCACCGCCTGGCCGTGCTCGTGCACGAAGGCCTTCAGCGCGGCGGCGTCACGGCTGACCAGGGTCGGCGGGCAGCACTGCGGGAACAGCAGCGCGGCCAGCTTCTCGTTGAAGTCGCGCAGCCCCTGCGGATCGTTGACCACCTGCGCGCCGGCGTTCTGCGCCACGGTGAGGATCTGGGTGTCGTAGAGGAACTCGCCGTCGAACGGCGGGTCCTTGCGCATCAGCACCACCTGGCCGGGGCCGAACGCCAGTTCGGAAAAGTCGCCCAGCTCGAACCAGCCGGCCTTGTCGTCGCGCACCTGCAGCGGCGCGGCCGTGGCCACCGCGGTGCCGCCGCGCAACGCCAGCCCGCCCGGGCGCACGTAATGCAGCCGGTGGCCGCGCCGCTGCGCTTCGAGCAGCATGGCGAACGTGGTGTCCTTGGCGATCTTGATGTGGTCGATGGGATCCATCACCACGATGACGTCGAGCTGTGCGGTCTGGGACGACATGGGCGGTACCTGTGGGGCTGGCGGCGATGTTAGCCGCTGCGCCGGGCTTCTCCCAGCGGCGCGCTCGCGCGGCGGCTGCGCGACGTCAAAATAATGGCGTCGTTTCCGGTGGCTGGTGGCTGTTTGCGGCTTCGGGAAAAGGCGCTTCCCGCGTCGGCTGCAGGCGCCATGGTTGCGCAAAAGTGGGAACTGGTTCGCGCTCATGCCGCGGGGTACCAGCCTGCGGCGGAGGCGCTTGACAGCTGCCGACGATTTTGAGGTATACATGCACTTTCGCAGCAACGCCGGCATTGATGAAGCGTCGCGCGCCCGGGGAAATCTGAATGGCTGAAAATATTGCTGCAGGCGGGGAGCTTGCAGGGCTCAAGGTGATGGTCATCGACGACTCGAAGACCATCCGGCGCACGGCCGAAACGTTGCTCAAGCGCGAGGGCTGCGAGGTGGTCACCGCCACCGACGGCTTCGAGGCGCTGGCCAAGATCGCCGACCAGCATCCGCAGATCATCTTCGTCGACATCATGATGCCGCGCCTGGATGGCTATCAGACCTGCGCGTTGATCAAGGGCAACCGCAGTTTCAAGTCGACGCCGGTGATCATGCTGTCCTCCAAGGACGGCCTGTTCGACAAGGCGCGCGGCCGCATCGTCGGTTCCGAGCAGTACCTGACCAAACCGTTCACCCGCGAAGAACTGCTGGACGCAATCCGCACCTACGTCAACGCCTGACCAGGGGGTAAGGCAAACATGGCTCGTATCCTGTTGATCGAGGACTCACCGACCGACCGGGCGGTGTTCACCCAATGGCTGGAAAAGGCTGGCCACGAGGTGGTGGCCGTCGACAATGCCGAGGACGGGCTGGAGATCGCCCGGAGCCAGGCGCCGGCGCTGATCCTGATGGACGTGGTGCTGCCGGGCATGAGCGGCTTCCAGGCCACCCGTGCGCTGTCGCGCGATGAATCCACCCGCGCCATCCCGGTGCTGATCGTCAGCACCAAGGGCATGGAGACCGACAAGGCCTGGGGCCTGCGCCAGGGCGCGACCGACTACATCGTCAAGCCGCCGCGCGAGGACGAGCTGATGTCCCGCATCCAGGCGCTGGTGGGCTGATGCGCTCGCCGTTCGACATCCTCGAGGCCTACGAGCAGCGCAGCCTGGCGCATGCGGTGCAACTGCCGGAGCGGCAGTTCGCCGAAGACGTGTGGCGCGGCGTGGGCTACCGGGTCGGCAGCCACCACCTGGTGTCCGACTTCCGCGAAGTGGTGGAAATCGTGCCGATGCCGCCGGTCACCCCGGTGCCGTGCGCGCAGCCGTGGCTGCTGGGCGTGGGCAACCTGCGCGGCAACCTGTTCCCGGTGGTCGATCTGAAGCACTTCCTGGAAGGCAAGCGCACCGCGCTGCAGGAAGGTCAGCGCGTGCTGATCATGCGCCAGAGCGGCGGCGACGTCGCCCTGACCATCGACGAGATGTACGGCCAGCGCAGCTTCGAGCTGTCGCAGGCAGTGGCGCCCGATGCGCTGGCGCAGGGCCGCTATGCGCATTTCATCGACCGCGCCTTCCGCGGCGAAGCCTTCGACTGGGGGGTGTTCTCCCTGTCGTTGCTGTCGCGCACCCCCGAGTTCCGCCACGCCGCCGTCTGAGCGGCCTGCAACGTATTGAGGTTCAACGATGAGTACTGCTCCGGACGCCCCCAAGGCCAGCAAGCTCGGCAGCGTGGGAACCAACTTCTGGCTGGGCCTGCTGGCGCTTTCGCTGATCGTCTTCGGCGCCAACACCGGTGTGGCCACCTGGCAGGGCAGTCGCCTGGCCGGCGCCAGTACCGGTGCGGCGGACCTACAGGTGCTGTCGCAGCAGCTGGCCAACCAGGGCCGCGAGGCGGTGGCCGGCAACGCCGAGGCCTTCGCCGCGTTCAAGACCACGCGCGCCAGGATCGACACGACGGTCAACGACCTGCAGGGCCGCTTCGGCAGCGAGGCCGGTGTTTCCAGCGCGGTATCGCAGCTGGCCGCCACCTGGGCGCCGCTGAGCAAGAGCGCCGCGCAGGTGGTGGCGAGCGAACCGGCGGTGCTGGCGCTGGCCGGCAATGCCGACCGCTTTGCCGGCAACGTGCCGCAGCTGCAGGCGCAGCTCAACGAGGTGGTGCGCGCGATGAGTGCGGGCGGCGCGCCCGCCTCGCAGGTCTACAGCGCTCTGCAGCAGGTGGTGCTGGCCGGCACCATGGCACGGCGCGTGACCGAGATCCGTGCCGGTGGTCCCGGCGCGGCGGCGGCCGGCGATGCGCTGGCGCGCGACTCGGTGGTGTTCAACCAGGTACTCGAGGGCCTGCGTGGCGGCAACGAGGAACTGGGCATCGCCGCGGTGCGCAATGCCGCCGCACTGGCCGCGTTGGAGCAGTCGCAGAAGCAGTGGGCGACGATGAAGCAGGACGTCGACGCGATCCTGGCCAGTTCGCGCAACCTGTTCGCCGCGCAGTCATCGGCCGCGGCGCTGACCACCGGTTCGGGCAAGATGCTCGACGACAGCCGCAAGCTGTTCGACGCGTTCTCCGCATTCGGCTCCACCCGCGATACCCGCCTGTTCCCCAACTTCTGGCTGGGCGTGCTGTCGGGCGTGCTGTCGCTGCTGTCGATCATCGGCTTCGTCTGGAGCACGGTGCGCAGCCGCGCCCGCGAGCAGGAGATCCGCTACCAGACCCAGGTCGAGTTCAACAGCCGCAACCAGCAGGCGATCATGCGGCTGCTGGACGAAATCAGCTCGCTCGGCGAAGGCGACCTGACGGTGAAGGCTTCGGTGACCGAGGACATGACCGGCGCGATCGCCGACGCCATCAACTACGCCGTCGACGAGCTGCGCCACCTGGTGACCACGATCAACGACACCTCGGCCAAGGTCGCGGTGTCCACGCAGGAAACCCAGGCCACGGCCATGCAGCTGGCCGAGGCGGCCGGCCACCAGGCCGGCGAGATCAATTCGGCCTCCGAGCGGATCAGCGAGATCGCGGCGAGCATCGAGCAGGTCTCGCGCAACTCCACCGAATCGGCGGAAGTGGCGCAGCGCTCGGTGGTCATCGCCGCCGAGGGCGCCGGCGTGGTGCGCGAGACCATCCAGGGCATGGACCAGATCCGCGACCAGATCCAGGAGACCTCCAAGCGCATCAAGCGCCTGGGCGAGTCCTCGCAGGAGATCGGCTCGATCGTGGAACTGATCAACGACATTTCCGAGCAGACCAACATCCTGGCGCTCAACGCCGCGGTGCAGGCGGCCTCGGCCGGCGAGGCCGGCCGCGGTTTCGCGGTGGTGGCCGACGAAGTGCAGCGGCTGGCCGAGCGCACCTCCGGCGCGACCAAGCGCATCGAGGGCCTGGTGCAGGCCATTCAGGCCGATACCAACGAGGCGGTGACCTCGATGGAGCAGACCACCGCCGAGGTGGTCTCCGGTGCGCGCCTGGCCGAGGACGCCGGCACCGCGCTGACCGAGATCGAGCGCGTGTCCAATGCGCTGAACAACCTCATCAAGAACATCTCGATCGCCGCCAACCAGCAGTCGGCGGCGGCCACCGACATCACCTACACGATGGGCGTGATCCGCCAGATCACCGGCCAGACCTCGCAGGGCGCCGGCCAGACCGCCGAGTCGATCGGCCACCTGGCGCAGCTGGCCGCGGACCTGCGCCGCTCGGTCGCCGACTTCAAGCTCCCGGCTTGATGAGCGGACGCGAAAGGAAGCAACAGATGACGCACCGCCACACGTCAGCGCAGAGCATTCCGGGCCCGGCAACGGGCGGATCTGCCACGACCGGAGAACTGTCATGAGCGCGTTGCGTGAAGCAATCAGCCATGCCGCCCTGGGCTGGGTGAAGCCCGAGCTGGACGAGACCTTGCGCCAGGCGCGCAGCGAGATCGAGTACTTCGTCGACGAATCCGGCGACGGCAACCACATGCGCCTGTGCGCCGGCCATCTGCACCAGGTGCAGGGCACGCTGCGGATGGTGGAACTGCAGGCGCCGGCGATGGTGGCCGAGGAGCTGGAGCTGCTGGCGCTGGCATTGCAGGACGGCCAGCTGGCCGAGCGCGACGAGGCCTG
>JAFADB010000351.1 GCA_023425225.1 Pseudomonadota bacterium | reverse complement strand
ACCTTCTTGATGAAGTACTTGAGCATCGCCTCGGTGTAGGTGAAGTCGGCGATCACGCCGTCCTTCATCGGGCGGATGGTGGTGATGTGGCCGGGGGTGCGGCCGAGCATCTGCTTGGCCTCCGCGCCCACCGCGGCGACCGAGCGGGTGCCGCCGATGGCACGGTCCTGGCGCACGGCGACCACCGAGGGTTCGTTCAGCACGATGCCCTGGCCGCGCACGTAGATGAGGGTGTTGGCCGTGCCCAGGTCGATGGACAGGTCGTTGGAGAACATGCCGCGCAGTTTCTTGAACATCGGGGAAGAGAATCCTGACAGGAGCCGCGCCCGTGCGCCGAATGGCGAAAAAATGGGCAAAGAACAAGGTCGGCTAGCCTAGCAACCCACCCCGGTGCGGGCAAGGAAAATTCTTGTAAACGCAGGGCTTTCGCCCGCCCGGGGGCGGGTCCGGGCGCGGCCGGTTCTGGCCCTTGCCGGCCGCAGCCGTTAACCTTTGCGCCGCGACGCGCCAGCCGCCGCCCCGCGCGCCCTCCGCCACCGCCGGGAAAACCCCCTCGCACAGGCCCTACCCGATGTCCGCTTTGATCTGTGGTTCCCTTGCCTACGACACCATCATGGTGTTCCCGGACCAGTTCAAGAACCACATCCTGCCGGACAAGGTGCACATCCTGAACGTCTCGTTCCTGGTGCCGCGCATGCGCCGCGAGTTCGGCGGCTGCGCCGGCAACATCTCCTACAACCTGCACCTGCTGGGCGGCAAGCCCATCCCGATGGGCACCGTGGGCCAGGACTTCGGCCCCTACCGCGAGTACTTCGAGGGCCTGGGCATCGACCTGTCGCGGGTGAAGGTGATCGACGAGCTGTTCACCCCGCAGGCCTTCATCACTACCGACCACGACAACAACCAGATCACCGCCTTCCACCCGGGCGCGATGATGCGCAGCTACGAGAACCACGTGAAGGACGTGCCGGGCGTGACCCTGGGCCTGGTCGGCCCGGACGGGCGCGAGGGCATGATCCAGAACGCGGCCGAGTTCGCCGCCGGCGGCGTGCCCTTCATCTTCGACCCCGGCCAGGCGATGCCGTTGTTCAACGGCCCGGAGCTGCGCGACTTCATCGAACAGGCCGACTACGTGGTGGTCAACGACTACGAGTCCAACCTGCTGCAGCAGCGCACCGGCTGGGACGAGCACGAGATCGTCAAGCGGGTGACGGCCTACATCACCACCCAGGGGCCGAAGGGCGCGGTGATCCATACCCCGGAGAAGTCGTACTCGATCCCGCCGGCGCACGAGCGCCGCGTGGTCGACCCCACCGGCTGCGGCGACGCCTTCCGCGCCGGGCTGATCTACGGCATCGAGAACGGCTACGACTGGCTGACCATCGGCCGCATGGGCAATCTGATGGGGGCGCTGAAGGTCGAGCATCCCGGGACGCAGACCCAGCGCTTCGACTTCGCCGAGTTCAACGACCAGTTCAAGCAGCAGTTCGGCTACTCGCTCTGAAAGCCGCCGGGAGCCCGTGGCCGGGCGCATTGCCGGCCGGGCGCGACCCGGCGCTGAACCTCGCCGGGTCCAACGACCCATCCGAGTAGATCGACTACCCGCCGTAGCGGCCCGCCCTGTCCGGCGCAGGGGCGCGGACTCCCGCAAGGCGTCCGAACGATTCGCCCGGGGCGCCGGGGCTCAGCCCCAGCCGGGCAACTGCTTGGCGTCGAGCCCACCGACCTCGAACACCGCGGTGCGGGTGCCGCCGGCCTTGACCGGGAACGTGATCTCCACCACCTGGCTCGCGCGCAACAGCTTCCACAGCGCCCGGTCGTCGTCGATGAACATGGCGATGGCCTCGTCGGTGTCCGGCCGGTGCGCCGCCATCGCCCGCGGCTTGCCGCCGTCGGCGGCGACCTGCACCTTGCAGCCGCGGTAGCAATCGAAATCGCCGGCCTGCAGCACCAGGTAGCTGTGGCGCTTCCATTGCGGATGGTCGCGGAACACCAGGCTCACCGGCGTGGGGCCGCTGCCGTCCACGTCCACTTTGTCGCGGGCGTAGATCAGCGCCGAGCGCTGGGTACCGCGCTTCTCGGCCACCTGCGCGTACTGCCACAGCGACTCCAGCCGCCGCTGCTCGCGCCGCTGCTCGCCCCTGGCCTTGACCTCGGCGTAGCCGGGCTCGATACGGTGCGCGGCGGCGGTGCCGGCGTACTGGTCCAGCAAGGCCGAGCCATGGATGCGCGCCTTGTCCCAGTCCTGCGCCTGTACGGCGCTGTCGTACTGGCGGGCGACGGCGTCGGCGGCCTGCTCGCGCGCCTGCGCCTGCGCGGCGGCCTGGGCCTGACGCTGGGCCTCGCGGTCGGTGCATGCGGCCAGCGCCAGCGCGCAGGTCGCGATCAACAGCATGCGTTTCATCCGGACTCCATCGAAAGGGCATCGCAGCGGCGATGTCCGGTCATCGTCCACGCCACGTCGGGGTGATGCAAGCGACGAGGAAGGCGCGGCGGTGCCCTCGCGGAACCTCCTTCACCACGCGGAGCTTCCTTCTCCCGATTGCGGGAGAAGGGAAAGCACGGCTCCTGTCGTTGCCCTGCCAGCCGCCGGAATTCGGAGCGGGCCGCACAGCATGAAGGCGGGCCGAGGCCCGCCTTCATGCGTCCACACAGCGCGGCAGCGGTTACTTCGCGCTGCCGGCCTCGGCCTTGGCGATCATGTCCTGCACCGAGGCGGTGGTGATCGGGTGGTAGCCCGGCCGTGCCTTGGCGAAGACCTCCTTGGCGTACGCCAGCCCCTCCGGCGTCTTCACCAGCTCGGCGTAGATCGGCAGGATCAGCTTGCGCCGGCCGACGCGCTCGATGAACGCACCGGCGGCCGGCAGCGCCGTGGTGTAGCCGCTGCGGATCGCCAGCGGATACCAGCGCATGGCGATCTCGCCGTTGGGCGTGCCGGTGAAGTGGTAGGCATCGTCGAGCTGCTTGAGCTGCTCGGGCTTGAGCGTGGCGCCCAGGCCGTCGATGAAGTGCACCCACTCCTGCGTGCCCCACTCCGAGGTCACCTGCGAGTTGGGCAGCGTGCCGCTGCCGGACCAGGCGATGCGCGCGGTGTCGACGATGGAGAAGTTGCGCGACTTGGCGCGGGTGGCGAAGGCGGGGATGCCCGGCTCGTTCAGCCATGCATCCAGTTCGGCCTGGGTCACCGCGTTGGGGTTCTTCGGCAGCAGGTTCTTCTTCAGGTAGTCGACGAACTGGTCGGTCGTCGCGCTCTGGAAGGCATGGCTGTCGAACCAGCCGCGCAGGAACGGGTCGAACACCTCGCGGCCGAAGCGCTGCTCCAGGAACTGCAGGAACCAGGCGCCCTTGACGTAGGCCACCTGGCTCAGCGCCTCGTCCGGGTCGCGCGAGGCCAGCGGCGGCAGCGCCAGCGCCTGGTCGGCCGGGCTCATGTCCTTGACCTCGTTGAGCAGGTCGGTCTGGTCGATCTGGCGCTCCATCTCGGCCATCTCGTTGCCGTACAGCGCCTCGGTGATGCGTGCCTGCACGTAGGTGGTGAAGCCCTCGTTGAGCCAGATGTCCTTCCACGAGGCGTTGGTCACCAGGTTGCCGGACCAGCTGTGCGCCAGCTCATGGGCCACCAGCGACACCAGCGACTTGTCGCCGACGATCACGGTGGGGGTGGCGAAGGTCAGGCGCGGGTTCTCCATGCCGCCGAACGGGAACGACGGCGGCAGCACCAGCATGTCGTAGCGGCCCCAGCGGTACGGGCCGTACAGCTGCTCGGCCACGCCGATCATCTTCTCGGTGTCCTCGAACTCCTTGGCGGCCTTGTCGGCCATGGCCGGCTCGGCCCACACGCCGGAGCGCTCGGAGATCGGCTTGAACACCAGGTCGCCGGCGGCGATGGCCAGCAGGTAGGACGGGATCGGCTGCGGCATCTTGAAGCTGTAGTCGCCGTCGCGCGCCGCGTGCGGGTCGTTGTCGGCGCTCATCAGCACCATCACGTCCGGGCGGCTGGTGACGTGCGCGCTGTAGGTGAAGCGCACGCTCGGGGTGTCCTGCAGCGGCACCCAGCTGCGCGCGTGGATCGCCTGCGACTGGCTGAACATGAAGGGCAGCTGCTTGCCCTCGGTCATCGACGGTTCCAGCCACTGCAGGCCGGAGGCCTGCGGCGAGGTGTGGTAGGCGATACGCACCTGCTGCGGGCGGCTGGGCGTCTCGATGGTCAGCTTGCTGCCGAACACCTTGTCGGCCGGTGCCAGCGTGTACTGTAGCGGCGCCCATGCGCCCTGTCCGTCGCCGCCTTCGACCTGCTCGATGGTCAGGTCGCGGGTGTCGAGCACCAGCGCGGTGGCCTTGGGATCCTTCCAGTCCAGCTGGTAGGTGGCGGTGCCGCCGATTTCCTTGGTATCGAAATCGAGCTTCAGGTCGAGCGCCAGGTCCTTGATGACGACCTTGTCAGGATCGGCGTAGGAGCTTTCGTCGTGGTTGCGGGCGACGGGCGTCACGGCAGCGGCCTTTGCGGGAGGGGTAGTGGGTTCGGCGGGCGCGGCGGGCTCTTTCGAGCAGCCGGCCGCGAGCATCGCGGTCAGGGACAGCAACAGGATCTGGAATCGCATCGAAGACAACCGGATCGGGGAAACCGCCGAGTTTACCCCGGTGGACGCGGCGGGGTCCGGGATGCGCGTGGCATAGCCGCGATTGGGCTTGCAGGGGCTTGATTGCGCTGAGCGCCGACGCTTCCGTATGCCTACGGTCTTCCAGTCGCCGTCACCGCCAAGGCGGGGATCCGGTGCCCTACTTCGGCAGGCCCAAGTCGCTGGGTCCCCGTCTTCACGGGGACGATGGTCGATCTCGATACGAAGACTGACAGTCAGCTTGCGTCAGGCAGATGCCGGCAAGCCCAATCGCGGCTTGCGCCGCCTCCTCGCGATCGCGGCGCGTGGCCGGCGCCCTTCTCCGTTGTCAGATCTTGTAGCCGGAATGGATCGCGACGATGCCGCCACTGAGGTTCTTGTAGTGGCAGCGGGCGAAGCCGGCCTCGGCCAGCATCGCCTTGAGCTCGTCCTGCGGCGGGTGCTTGCGGATGCTCTCGGCCAGGTACTGGTAGCTGTCGGCGTCGTTGGCGAACAGCTTGCCCAGCCGCGGCAGCACCTGGAACGAGTGGAAGTCGTAGATCGGCTTGAACCAGTCGGCGGTGACCTCGGAGAACTCCAGCACCCGCGCCTGGCCGCCGACCTTGAGCACGCGGTACATCTCGCGCAGCGCGGCGTCCTTGTCGGTGACGTTGCGCAGGCCGAAGGCGATCGTCACCAGGTCGAAGCT